>JASIKV010000103.1 GCA_030049455.1 Terriglobia bacterium | reverse complement strand
ATCTGCTGGCGCTGCCAGTGCGAGAGCCCGCCCAGAATCCGCGTCTTGGTGGGCGTCAGATGTTTCTTGACGCGCAAAATGTGTCGCGTGGAAATATCGCGTTCTCGAAAGCATCTCAACAGGGCGTCTCCCGTTTCATCGTCGCCGACGATACCCACGGGCGTGACGCGCGCGCCCAGGGCCCCCAGGTTGTTCGCGGAATTGGCGCCGCCGCCCGGCACCACCTGCTTCTCGCGCTCCTTCAGGATCAGCACGGGAGCTTCCCGCGAGACGCGCACGATTTCGCCGTAGACGAACTGGTCCGCCACCAGGTCGCCCAGCATGATGACGCGCTGGCGCGGAAAGCGCTCGAGGAGATGTAGCAAACCGGCTCGCTCTGCGGATGGGAGGGTCATTTGCATCGGTGGTTCTGAGTTTCGTTGTACAGGGGACACGTTGCGGCGCCCCCGCATCGATCAGAAATCGGCATTATGATTCATGTGTAATATTCCACTGTTTCACCAATTCCAAAGTCGCCTGGAACACCTCTTCCACCGAAATCTCGGTCATGCAGCGGAAATCGATGGGACAGACGCGCAGTCCGCAGGGGCTGCACTCCACGCTGCGCTTGACCACTCGCACGCGTTTCCCGAGCGGCCCGGTGGCGCGCTCGTCCGTAGAGCCGAAAATAGCCACCAGCGGCACCCGCATCGCCGCCGCCAGGTGCATGGGACCGGAGTCGTTCGTCACCATCAACCGGCAGCGCGCCATAAGCGCTAGCAGTTGCCGCAGCGAAGTTTCACCGGCGGCGATTACGGGCGTGTGTTTCATGGAGCTGGCAATATCCTCCGCCAGAGGCCGTTCCGCTGCGGAGCCGAAGATTAGCACATCGGCATTCAGCGCACCAATCAGGCGGTCGGCGAGGCCGGCGAATCGCTCGGGCGGCCAGCGCTTGGCGGGGCCGAAGGCCGCTCCCGGCGCCAGCCCCACGATAAATCGCGGCCCGCCTAGACCAAACCCCTCGATTTTCTTTTCGGCCCAGGATCCTTCGGACTCGCTCACGCGCAGGCGGATTTCCTCCACCGGTTGGGGTTTGGCGGTCAGGCCGGCGCGAAAAAGGAGCTGCAGGTAATAGTTCACCTGATGCCCGTAGGCCGCAGGCCCGGGCGGCTCAATAGGGTCGTGCAACAGCAGGCCACGGCCATCCGTCGCGTACCCGATGCGCAGCGGAATACGCGCGCGCCAGGCAATCCATGCGGCTTGGAAAGCGTTTTGGAACATCACGGCAGCATCAAAACGCTCCGCGCGCAATTCCCCGATCAGCCGCGCGAATCCCCGCACGCCGCGATGTTCGCTCGCCGGCTTGTAAATGATCTGGCGATTTACCGCGGGGTGATACCAATAGATCTCACTCACTGAGGATTTGGAGAGCAGAACGATTTCGGCGCGGGGGAAACGCGCGCGCAGAGCCTCAAGCGCCGGAAGGGACATCACCGCATCGCCCACCCAGTTCGTGGCCCGCACCAGTATGCGCTGGACGTTTTCAAAGCGAGCAGAACCCGTCATCAATGCGCCTTCGCGAGGCAACTCAACAGCGTGCTTTCGAATGCCCCGGCGTCCGGGAAATGAATTTCAATCGCGCACGCCAGGATGGGCGGTTGCACCGTCCAATGGGGCGAAAATTTTATCGCATCCTTGCGGGTTGTGAGCAGCGCAACTGCGCCCTGCGCGCGGGCATTGGCCGCCAGCCGCTCAATCTCCTCTTCAGTGTATACGTGATGGTCGGGAAATGCATCCTGGGCCGCCAGTTCGAATCCCCACCTTCGCAAGCCGGTGAAAAACGCCTGCGGGTTGCCGAGGGCGCAAAACGCGGCCACCTTCCGCCCGTGGAGGGATTCCATCGGGACATTTTCACCGTTCAGCGCGTTCGCCCAACCCAGCAGTTTCATCTGACTCCGATAAACCCGCGCGGTGGGATGGACCTTTCGCAATAACTCCTCAAGGGGCGCAGGATCGGCGGATTCGGTCCGCGTAAGCGCCACGATTTGTGCGCGCTGAATTGCGGAGAGTGGTTCGCGCTGGCGGCCGGCGGGGAGCAGATTGCGGTCGGAAAGCGGCTGCGTGGCATCGAGCACCAATACGTCAAGGTCGCGGGCGAGCGCAAGATGCTGGAAACCATCATCGAGGATGTGCGCGTCAACCTGAAAATGATTTTCCGCCGCGCGACCGCCGCGAACGCGGTCCGCGCAGATCACCAGCGGAACTTCCGGAATTGCCCGAGCCAGTAGCGCCGGTTCGTCCCCAAGCTCGCGGGCATCGGGTCGGCGGTCGGCACCCGGCGGCAAAAGGATCATGGCGTCTTTGCTGCCGCGCCCGTACCCACGCGTGAGAATCGCGGGTTTCCGGCCGTGGCGCACAAGCAGTTTGGCAATGTACTCAACCAGCGGCGTTTTGCCCGTTCCGCCGACTGTAAGGTTGCCGACGCTCACCACGGGGCGCGCAAGGCGATGCGTCTTGAACCAGCCGTGGCGATATGCGGCATGGCGAACCGCCACCCCCCACCCAAACGCCGCGCTGAGTGGCCGCAGCAGGGCGCTCACATGACCTCGCGCGAGGGCAGCGCCTCGGCTGGCGCGCCACTCTCAAGATACTTCTGAAGTAAGTCGAGCGTGCGCGCCGTGGCGCCGGAATTCCGGTCCAGAACATTTCGCGCGGCCGCTCCAAGTCGCCTGCGCTCGCCGGCATCCTCAAGTTTTTCGGCGGCCTGGGCGAGTTCTTGCGGACTGTTCACCTCAATCGCCGCTCCGGCGTCGAGGAAGCGGCGGGCAATGTCGCGGAAATTTTCCATGTGAGGTCCAAAAATGATGGGCTTCGACCAGTACGCCGGTTCGAGCAGGTTGTGTCCGCCGGTTGGAACCAGGCTCCCCCCCATGAACACCATATCCGCCACTTCGAAAATTCCTGCCAGCTCGCCCACCGTGTCGAGAATCAGAATGGGCTTCGACTGCAATTGCGCGGCGAGGGCGTGCTGGTCCGTGGGAAGAGCAGTACGGCGCACGAAGCCTCTCAACTCGCGCATCATTTGCCGGGTCAATTCCTCAACGCGGGCAGGATGGCGCGGGGCGAGAATCAGAAGCGACGCCGGGTGGCGCTGGCGGATGGCGTCCCACGCCTTGAACACCAGCGGCTCCTCCCCCGGCATGGTGCTTGCCGCCACGATCACCGGCGAGCGCCGGGTCAGCCCGAGCGCGGCCTTCAGAATGCGCGCGAAATCGCCAAGCTGGGGCGGCTGCGCGTCAAACTTCAAGTTGCCCATCATGCGCACGCGGTGGGCAGGCGCTCCGAGGCGGCGGAAGCGTTCTGCATCCTCCTCCGTCTGCGCGCAGACTTCGTCAACGCCATCCAACACTCGCCGAAAGAACGAACTCGCAAGCTGATATCGTTTGAGCGAGCGCGTGGACAATCGCGCATTCACCATCACCACGCGTGCGCCGGCTTCCCGCGCTGCGCGCAACAGATTTGGCCAGAGCTCGGTCTCGACCACCAATAATAATGATGGCCGGATGCGCGCCAGGGCTCTGCGCACCGTCCATCGCCAGTCAAGAGGAAGATAGAAGCGCCCGGCAATCGAGGGCAGCCGCTTTTCACCCGCCTCGCGCCCGGCCGGCGTGACGTGGCTCAGGTAAATTTTGCGTTCGGGATATTTCCGCTGAATCTCCTGCACTAAACCGGCTACCGCCAGCGTTTCCCCGAGTGAAACGGAGTGGACCCAGATCGCGCCGCGAGCGGGTTCCTGAAAGGGAATATTGCCGAGCCGTTCCGACCAGTAGCTGCGCCCCCGCCCACGGCCCGGCCGCAGCAGGTAATAGGGCGCGCTCAGGAAGGCACCCACCGTGAAAAGCAAGCTGTAGAGCAAATACATGAGAGGAAGGATAGAAGATTTCAATGGAGCCGGACACTAATTATATTCTGAAAGAGCGTGGGGAACAATGTGAGCATTCAGGTCGCGGCGCGAGCTTAGTCCTCACGCCAGCCGACATACGCGGCGAGGGCCATTAGCGAGAGAAACACGGCAGCGGTTGCGGCGAGAAGAATGGCGGGGGTGACACCGAGACTGGGCAAATTCCCAAACTCACTCGCGCTGCGAATCCAACCGGCAATGGAAGGCCATTGCATGGCGCCGAGCCCGAGCATGGCCAAGGCCAGGAGGGCGAATGCCGCCCGTTGTACGAATTGAATGGGTTCAGCGGCACGCTCTTCCGCGGCGCGGCGCGCAGCGCGCTGGGCTTTCCACCAGATCAGGCCCGCGGACGCCATGCGCGGGGGATTTTGCCGCTGAGTCAGCTCCTCCTCGCGCCGGAATTCCCGGGTGACGAACACCACTTCCGCGCAGGGTGTGCACGTTTCAGCGTGCCGGCGGAGTTCCTCGCCCCAGGCCGTGCCCCATCGGCCGGACCGCAGTGCGTCCACCACTTCCTGTTCGCGCTCGCACCGTTCCAGTTTCATTGAGCTAATCATCCCCTTGGTTAAACTACTTCCACCCCGCCGGATTCGCCATCGCCCGTCCCGGCCGCCGCATGATCTTCAGCAGCTTCCGGCGGGCGCGAAACAGCAGCAAGCGAACGCTTGCCGCCCGCAGGCCCACGACTTCCGCAATCTCTTTGTGGCTTGCACCCTCGGCGTAGGCGAGCCACAACAGCTCGCGCTCTCGCGGCTTCAGGCGGCCCATGGCGCGATTCAAATCCGATTGCTGCTGAACGCGATCGGCAGTCCGATCGTCGGAATGGATCTGGTCGGGATCCGCAGGTTTGTAATTTTCATGCGGGGGCAAACGGCGCCAGTGGTCGCGCGCCAGGTTCGTGGCAATTCGAAACAAATAGGCCTTTTGATAACCCTCATCGTTTGACCTCAGGTCCGCGCGCAGAAATCGGAAATAACTTTCCTGCACCAGGTCGTCGGCAAGCGACCGTGAGCCGAGAATCCGCCCGAGGTAAGACCACAGCGGACGCGAGGTGGCTTCGTAAAAGACCCGAAAGGTTTGCTCGTCCATGTGGAAAGCTTGTTCGGCCGCTTCCGCCCCGAGCTTTGACCTTTCGAGTTCCGTCACCGTGATTTCCCGGATCGCCATACTCGAATTTTGCCATCAAACACGGCCCTGAAGCAAAAGCCTTCAGCCCGTATGCCGTTCGTTTTGCCCCGCGAGGGATTGGCCGGGTACTCCCACCAATCCCAGATGGCGGGAGATGACGTACGAAACAAGGGCCGAAAGAGCGAAGCCGATGCCGAGCGTTACGGCCAGCGTTCCGAAGACCAGCAGCGGCCCAGTGGCGTTTTGATCAAGCAGGCCACGAAGCATCAACAACCCGATCCCGACCGGGAATAACACGAATCCCGCCTGCACCGACCAGATGATGCGATTCACGGCGTCAGGCGCGTTCCGGGAGGAAATTTCCACCGTGGGGGGAGACCACTCCAACAGGCGGCGGCCGGCATCAGATTGCAGATAGGCGCTGAAATCCTGGCCGGAGGCAAACTTCTCAATCAGCTTGGCGTGAACTTCTTCATAAACTTTTAGGCTGCGCGACCAGCGGCGGTTCTCAACCAGGGTCCGGAAAACCGAAAGTGCCGCCAGCAACGCGCAAAGGAAAACAGTGGCGGGAACCAGGTAGCTCAGGAACATATCGGCTCGGGAACTGTTTGGCCCGCGGTATCGCTCCCTCCACGCTCCGGAGCTCAAAAAGGCGCGCGGATCGGCCTTCACGAGCGGATGGTTATCGAGAAACGCCTGAAGCTCCGGATGCTCGCGAACGTATTTTGGGTCATTAAGGGTGGGCGGGTAGTTCATGATGTCACCCTGCAACTCAGGATGCGCGTCCAGAAAGCGGTCGAAGGCGCCTCGCTGCGCGTCGATGGAGGAGTTTTCCTGGTCTGTGGAAGAGGCTGTCGCTGCGGCGAGCTTCTGCGCATAGGATTTCGAGGGCGAGAAGTTCCACAAGCATCCCAGAGTTCCGATCAAGATCATTGCCCAAAAGGGGACGCACTTTCCGGCATTCGAATTCATGACTGTTCCTCCCGCTTCGTCGCGCCAACCGTTCAATCTGCCCACGCGAGAACCTGATTGAACGCTCTTCACCCGGTACAACGCCGGAGCGGAAGATTGGTTAACAGCATTTCGAGGAGATTCCAACGGGCCGGTTGGGTGTACTATAGGGGTGTGCGACGGCGCGGGGGCGGCTCGTCGGACGTTGCCGCTGCTCGGAGAGCTTCCAACCGCAGCTTGCGCCGGAACGATTTTATCGGGGGTCCCCCTGGGCTCGGGAAGCCCGGATTTTCAGGCTGCGGGGTGCACCATGGCCGAGCAAGCCACGCTGGTTCTGAAGAATGACACGTCGGAGCTCGAACGAGTGATGAGTTACATCTCCGAAGTGTGCCTGCAAAAGTCCATCCCGCCGGATATCGAATACGACCTGAACCTGGCGCTCGACGAAATGATCATCAACGTGGCGAAGCATGCCTTCCCCGAGGGTGAAGAGCACAACTTTACCGTGCAAGTCAGCATGGACGATGACGAGTTTGTGGCGCGCATCGAAGATGATGGAAAAGAATTCAATCCCACCTTATATCCCAATCCCGACCTCAACGCTCCGCTGGAAGCACGCAAAGAAGGCGGCCTGGGGATTTACCTGGTTCGCCAAATCATGACCAGCATTGAGTACCAGCGCGTCGGCGGCAAAAACGTGGTCACGCTTCGGAAGAAACTTTCCTAAGTCAAAAAGTCGGCTGTTGGTCCTGCGCCTGCCGTTTGACAGGTGCATCGGCCCCCGCTGTGTTACAATTCGGGGTTTCAAATTCATCTTAAGGAATCATCCGTATGGCGCAAATCGAGTTCATTCAAGGAAGAGAAATCCTGGATTCACGCGGCAATCCCACCGTGGAGGCGGACGTCATTCTGGGCGATGGTTCGTTCGGCCGCGCGGCGGTGCCCTCCGGCGCATCAACGGGAGAACATGAAGCGGTGGAATTGCGTGACAATGACAAGCGGCGCTACCAGGGAAAAGGCGTGACGCAGGCCGTCAACAACATCAATACCCTCATCGCCGCAGACCTGGCGGGACGCGACGCGGCAAATCAGACCGAAATCGACGAACGCATGATCGCGCTCGATGGGACGCCCAATAAAGCGAAGCTGGGCGCAAACGCCATTCTGGCCGTTTCCATGGCGGCGTGCCGCGCATCGGCTCAATCGGCGGACCTTCCTCTCTACCGCTACCTCGGCGGGCTTCAGGCGCGCGTGCTTCCCGTCCCCATGATGAACGTGCTGAACGGCGGCGTGCATGCGGACAACACCGTGGACTTCCAGGAATTCATGATCATGCCGGTGGGCGCGAAGAAATTCGCGGAAGCCCTGCGAATGTGCGCGGAGACTTTCCACACCCTCAAAAAGGTGCTGAAGGAGCGCGGCTACAACACCTCGGTGGGCGATGAAGGGGGCTTCGCGCCGAGCTTGAAATCGAACGTCGAGGCTGTTGAGGTGCTGCTCGAAGCGATCACCAAAGCGGGCTACTCGCCGGGACGCGACATCGCGATTTCCGTCGACCCCGCTTCCAGCGAGATGTATCGGGACGACGGCAAGTATCTTTTCTTCAAATCCGATCAATCGAAGAAGTCGTCTGAGGAAATGATCAAGCTCTACGCGGACTGGGTGCGCCAATACCCCATCGTGAACCTTGAGGACGGCCTGGCGCAGGACGATTGGGAGGGCTGGACGATGCTCACCAGGGAATTGGGCGGCAAAATTCAACTGGTGGGCGACGATATCTTCGTAACCAACACGGAGCGCTTGCAACGCGGCATCAAAGAGGGCGTTGCCAATTCGATCTTGATCAAGCTGAACCAGATCGGAACCGTGACGGAAACGATTCGCGCCATCGAGCTCGGCCGGCGCAACGGATATACCTCTGTGGTGTCGCATCGCTCCGGCGAGACCGAGGACGCTTTCATTGCGGACTTCACGGTGGGTCTGGGCACGGGCCAAATCAAGACCGGCTCCGCCAGCCGAAGCGATCGCATCGCCAAATACAATCAGTTGCTGCGCATCGAGGAAGAGCTCGGCAGTGCCGCGGAATTCCTGGGCCGCGCGGCGCTGAAGTGCGCGTAACCCCCGGGCGGGGAAAAATCCGAGCGAATTCACATTGACAGTTTCAGCCCGACACGTTACTGTAGAGCATCATGATTCGCACCATGACACACCATCACCATCACCATTCGAGCCACGGGGTGGAGTGTCAGCGGGCGAATACCTAAGAATTCCCAAGGGGTAGGCAAAGCGGCCCGCTGACAAACGAACTCAGCGGGCTTTTTCATTTTCAAGCAAGGAGATCTACATGTTGCAACCAAAATTCCAGGAGGACGGCCTGATCCCCGCGATCGTCCAGGACCGCCACAGCGGCAAAGTCCTGATGCTGGGATATATGAATGACGAAGCCCTGCGCAAAACTCTCGATTCGGGATTTGTAACTTTTTACAGCCGGTCGCGGCAGAAACTGTGGACCAAGGGTGAATCCTCAGGGCATCGGCTGGTCCTGAGGGAGGTCCGGGTGGATTGCGACGACGATGCCCTGCTGGTCCAGGCCGAGTTGACCGGCCCGGGATGCTGCCACAAGGGCTACCGCTCGTGCTTTTTCCGCAAAATAACCGCGGAGGGAGCAGAAATCATTCTCGATCGTGAGTTCGACCCCGCCCGAGTTTACGGCGAAAAAAATCCGGAGAGCCAGACATGAATGTATTGAAGTTAGGAATTCCCAAGGGAAGTCTGCAGGAAGCTTCATTGCAACTTTTTCGCCGCGCAGGGTACGAAATCACCGTCAGCTCGCGCTCCTATTTTCCGTCAATCGACGACGACGAAATCGAGTGCATGCTGATTCGCGCTCAGGAAATGGCGCGGTACGTTGAAGACGGCATCCTTGACGCGGGACTGACCGGCAAGGACTGGATTTTGGAAAACGGCTCGAACGTCACGGAGGTGGCGGACCTGGTTTACGCCAAGCAAAGCTTTGGCAAGGTGCGCTGGGTCCTCGCCGTCCCGGAGAAATCACCCTTCCATAGCGTCAAAGACCTGGAGGGTAAGGTCATCGCCACCGAGTTGGTGGGAGTCACCCGGCGCTATCTGGAGCGCAACGGCGTCAAGGCCAAGGTGGAATTTTCGTGGGGCGCCACGGAAGTCAAGCCGCCGGTGCTCGCCGACGCCATCGTGGAAGTCACCGAAACGGGCTCCTCGCTACGCGCCAACGGACTGCGCATCGTCGAGACGGTGATGGAATCGAACACCAAGTTCATCGCCCATCCCGCGGCGTGGGCGGATGCGTGGAAACGCCGGAAAATCGAAACGCTCATCATGCTCCTGCAAGGCGCCATCGAAGCCGCGGGAAAAGTCGGCTTGATGCTGAACGTTAAGCGCGACAACCTCGAAAGAGTGCTGTCAATTCTCCCGGCGTTGAAAACCCCCACCGTTTCCGCGCTCAGCGATTCGGACTGGGTCGCGGTCAACACGGTCATCGAAGAAAAAACTGTGCGCGAGATTATTCCGCGGCTCAAGGCCGCAGACGCACAAGGGATTGTGGAATATCCCCTGAACAAAATTGTGGTGTAGGTACCGGTGGCGCGACGAGGTTTTCGGCCGCCGGCAATTCGATGCTGAACATCATTCGCAGCAGTGATGCAAAATCGATTACCTCTCTTCTGCGCGCGAGGACCTCGACGCTCGCGGAAGCAGAAGGGGTGGTGCGGCCTATCGTTGAAGACGTTCGCCGCCATGGTGATGTTGCTCTCCGCCGATACGCGGGCAAGCTTGACAAGCTTGACCTCCGCGCCACGGGCTTTACGGTATCGCGGGAAGAGATCCGACGCGCGTATAAGCAGGTTTCACCCGGTTTTGTGGCGGCCGTGCGAGTCGCGGCGACGAACATTCGGAGGGCGGCGCGCCGTCAGTTGCCACGCGCCTGGTCAACCCTGACGCGGCCTGGAGTGAGCGTCGCCCAGATCCTGCGGCCGCTCGAGCGCGTGGTCTGTTACGTTCCTGGCGGACGCTTTCCCCTGCCCTCGACAGTCCTGATGAGTGTAATTCCCGCTCAGGAGGCCGGCGTGAATGAAGTGATGGTGACTTCTCCGCGGCCAGCCCCGGCTGTGGTGGTGGCCGCGGATCTGCTGGGCGTAAGGAAAATCTATCGTTTGGGCGGGGCGCACGCTGTGGCGGCTTTCGCTTACGGGACCGAATCCGTGCCGCGAGTGGACAAAATCGTCGGTCCCGGGAACCGCTACGTCGCCGCCGCCAAGAAGGCTGTTGCCGGTGATTGCGGCATCGACTTCATTGCCGGACCTTCCGAGCTGGTTCTGGTCGGAACGCGTGGAAACCCGATGTGGATTGCCGCAGACCTGGTCGCGCAGGCTGAGCATGATCCTGACGCCGTGGCCATTCTGATTACTCCATCGATGCGCCTGGCGCTACAGGTGCAGATCGCCGCGCGGGGAATCGTCGCGCGACTGGATTTACCGGTGGCCGGCCAGTCGCTCGCCGCGCAGGGCAGCATCATTGTCACGCGCAACCTGGATGAGGCAGTGGGCCTCGTGAATCGGCTGGCGCCCGAGCATCTGACTCTCTTCGACGGGGCAACCTCATTGCTCGGCCGCGTGCAATCCGCCGGCTCAATTTTCCTCGGCGCGTACAGCCCGGTGGCCGCGGGGGATTACGCCTCAGGCACCAATCACATTCTTCCCACGGGGGGCGCGGCGCGCGTGCGTGGCGGCCTGAGCGCGGCGGATTTCCTGAAATCCATTTCCGTCCAGCGCCTCAGCTCACGCGGATTGGCAGGACTGAGGAAGAGCATCGTTACGCTCGCAAATAGCGAGGGTCTAAAGGCGCATGCGTTCTCCGTGGAGACGCGGTTCGACGGCAAAAGCATTCGCAAAGGTTCGAGATGATCAAGCCAAGGCAGGCAATAGAAAATCTCAAGAAGTATCGCCCCCCGCAGGAAGGGCGCGGCGGAAAAATGCGCCTGGACTTCAACGAAAACACCGTGGGCTGCCCGCCGCAGGTCATCCGCGCATTGCGGCGAGCGCTGAATCCGGAAATGATGACGCGCTACCCCGAATACGACGAGGGCCGGCGAATGCTGGCTGCGTATTTTCGCGTCAAGCCGGAGCAAATGGTCCTGGCCAACGGCACCGACGACGCAATCAAAATGGTTTGCGACACTTTCGTTGACCCCGGAGACGCGCTGCTGGTTCCCGCGCCCACATTTCCGGTTTACGAATTCTTTCACAACGTGGCGGGCGGCAAGACCCTGCGCATCCGCTATGACGAGCGTTTCCGTTTGCCCGCGCGCGAATTTGTCGCCTTGCTCAAAAAAGAACGCGTGCGCTGGGTGGCGCTGGCGAATCCCAACAATCCCACGGGCACGCAAATTCCCAAGTCCACTCTGAAAGCGATTCTTCTCGCGGCTCCCGGGACCGTCGTTCTGGTCGATGAGGCGTATCAGGATTTCTCCGGCCAAACCATCCTGCCGTGGATTCGCCGCCATCCAAATCTGATCGTTACGCGGACTTTTTCAAAGGCCTTCGGCCTCGCCGCGCTTCGCATGGGCTGCCTCTTCGCCAATCCGGGGCTTATTGAACAACTGCAGCGAGGGCAGAATCCTTTCGCCGTGAATTCGCTCGCGCTGATGTGCGCCTGCATCGCCATTCGCCACGATGCGCAGGTGCGCAAGTACGCACAGACCATTCGCACAAACCGCCTGGGGCTTTGCCGCTGGCTCGATGCGCAGGGAATTCCCTACGTTCCCAGTTCCGCGAATTTCGTTTTGACGCGGGTGGGTGAGCGCGCGCCCGAAATCGCGCGCCGGCTGCGCGAAAAGAAAATCCTGGTGCGCGACTGGAGCTACGACCCGCACTTGAAGGGTTACCTGCGCTTCACCGTCGGCTCGCAGGCCCAGACGCGGCGGCTGATGACCGAACTCGAACGGCTGAAGCACCTGATTCAAACCCCGGACGGCGAGCGGGCATGGAAAAACATGGTGGCGTATTCCTCGACAGGATGGTTCGCATGAAATCGCGCACTGCCAGCGTGCATCGCATGACCGCAGAGACCGATATCCGCGCGCGGCTCAATCTGGACGGCCGCGGCGTGTACAAAATTTCCACCGGTGTCCGCTTTCTCGATCACATGCTGGAGCTTTTCACGCGCCACGGCGGATTTGATCTGGCGCTCAGGGCCCGAGGCGACTTGGAAGTCGATCAGCATCACACGGTTGAGGACGTGGGGATCGTGCTCGGCCAACTGCTGCGCGAGGCTCTGGGTTCGAAGAAAGGAATCAATCGCGCAGGATATTTCATCATGCCCATGGATGAAACGCTGGCGATTGCCGCCATCGACCTGAGCGGCCGGCCTTACCTTGTGCTGGACGCACCGCTGAAGGTGCGGCTCGTCGGCGACCTTCAAACTGAACTGTTGGAAGATTTCTTCCAGGGATTCACCACCACGGCCGCCGCCAACGTCCACCTGAAGGTCGCCTATGGGCGCTCCAGCCACCATGCCGTTGAGGCGCTGTTTAAGGCCTTCGCGCGCGCACTGCGCTATGCCTGCTCGCGCGACCGCCGCCTGCGTTCGCAGCTTCCCAGCACCAAGGGGCTTCTATGATTGCCGTCCTCGATTATGGCGGCGGCAACGTGGGCTCAGTCTTGAAAGCGATTGAGTATCTGGGCAAGTCTGCGCAAAAGGCCGACCAGCCCGCCGATTTGGGTTCCGCGGAAAAGATCATTTTCCCCGGTCAAGGCCATTTCGGAGCGATGATGAAGGGGCTCGAAGAGCGCAAGCTGCTTAGCCCCCTGCGCGAAGCCTTTGCTGCCGGGAAACCATTCCTGGGAATCTGCCTCGGCCTGCAGGCCCTTTACGAATCGAGCGAAGAGGCCCCGGGAGTTGCCGGGCTCGGAATTCTGCCGGGAAGCGTGGCACGTTTCCAGGGGATCTTCAAAGTCCCGCACATCGGCTGGAGCCAGCTTGAGCTTCGTTCCGAGAACCAACTCTTTCACGGGGTCCCAGAGGGCAGTTTTGTTTACTTCTGCCATTCCTATTACGGGCCGGTCAGGCAAGAAGCCTGCGCGGTAACCGAATACGGCCAGACTTTTTCAGCCGGCATCCAAAAGGAGAACCTCTGGGCCGTGCAGTTCCATCCGGAGAAGTCGGGTGAGGTTGGGTTAAGAGTGCTGAGCAATTTTCTGAACATTTAAAGAGTCCCTCGGTCCCTTGTCATTCGCCCTTTGTGCCTAGGAAGCTTCTTCCTTTCCAGATCGGAGGTTGCAAGCAGATGGCCAATGACAAGGGACAAATGACCAAGGACATACCTGTAATTTATGTTTGCCAAAAGAATCATTCCCTGCCTCGATTGCAAAGACGGCCGCGTGGTGAAGGGAATTCACTTTGTGAACCTGCGCGATGCGGGTGATCCGGGTGAGCTGGCGGAAATGTACAATCGCGAAGGGGCGGATGAGCTGGTCATGCTCGACATTTCCGCATCGCGCGAAGGCCGCGCAACCCTGATGGAAACTGTGCGTCGCGTGGCCCGCCGGCTTTTTATTCCGCTCACGGTGGGCGGTGGAGTGCGCACACTGGAGGATGCGCGGCGGCTGCTTTCGACCGGAGCCGATAAAGTAGCCGTGAACACGGCTGCGGTGGAAACTCCGGAAGTCGTCATGCAGATTGCGGAAAATTATGGACGCCAGGCGATTGTGGTGGCGATTGACGCGCGAAGGCTGAAGAAAAGCAGCACGGGCGATGCTTCCGCACCACAGCCCAATCGCTTAGGGCCCCACTGGGAAGTCGTCACCTACGGAGGCACCAAGCCTACCGGACTTGATGCGCTTGAGTGGGCGCATCGCGTCCAGGAATTGGGGGCGGGCGAAATCCTGCTGACTTCGATGGACACGGATGGGACGCAGGAAGGGTTCGACTGCGAATTGACCTCCACCATCTCGCGCGCCCTTCACATTCCCGTCATCGCATCCGGGGGCGCGGGCAGTGCGCAGCACTTTGTGGAGGTATTCCAAAGAGGCAGCGCAGACGCCGCACTCGCTGCATCTATTTTTCATTACGAGACACATACCATCGGAAGCCTGAAGGAGTTTTTGCGCAATCAAGGTGTGCCAGTGCGCATCTAAAGGAATCATGAATTCTAAATTATGAATTATGAAAGCTGAGGCAACCTCACTCAACAGCGTTGGTACGCAAGGTGCAAACAATTCGCCATAGTTCTCAATTTATAATTTCCCTATGGTCGTTCCCTGCATCGATTTGATGGATCGCAAGGTCGTTCAACTGGTTCAAGGAAAGAAAAAATTCCTCGAGCTGCCGGACCCCCTGGCGGTCTTGGCGAAATTCTCCGCATATCCTGAAATTCAAGTCATTGATTTGGACGCGGCCATGGGCAAAGCGCCAGACAATGCGGAGATTGTCGGCGACTTGTGCCGGCGCAAACCCTGCCGCGTGGGTGGAGGCATTCGCACCGCGGCGCGCGCGCAAGCTGTCATCGCATCCGGCGCGTTGAAAGCGATCGTGGGCAGCAGCGCGTTCACATCAAAGGGCGTGAATCACGATTTTCTTCGCGAGCTTGCCGAGGCCGTGCCAAAAACGAAGATTCTAATTGCTGTGGACTCTTACCAAGGCTGTGTAGCCATTCACGGCTGGAAAGAAACTCTGCCGCTTACCTGCGCGCAGGCGCTGCCGGAGCTGGAACCTTACTGCTCGGGATTTCTCTGCACCTACATCGACGGCGAGGGAAAGCTGCAGGGCACGAACATCGAGTGGTTCCGCAGCCTGCGCCGTGTGACGCAGCTTCCCAT
>JASIKV010000102.1 GCA_030049455.1 Terriglobia bacterium | reverse complement strand
TCCTGCGCCGCGCTTATTTTTGGGCAGCCCGCCCGCGCGACGGGGTCTTGCCGCTTGAGCTGGCTGGGATTGAGGGCAAATTCTTCGTGCGCACGCCCGCGGAGCTGCGAATTATCGAGTCGGCAGGCGGAGCGGGCGGTGAGCAGCAGGTTTTCGCGCAGTTGATGGCGTTCCTGCGGCCCGTTGATGTGGTTTATGACATTGGGGCCAACGTGGGGCTTTACACCGTTCTGCTCTCCAAGCGAGTCGGCGATGCAGGCCAGGTTATTGCCTTTGAGCCGGAAGTGCGCACATATGAACACCTGATCGACAATCTCAAACTGAATGAGCGGAAAAATGTGCGATGTTTCCGCAAAGCTCTGGGCGAGGAATCAGGGCAAGCTTCGCTCTACCTCGGAGCGGTGATTGGCGGGGGCAGCCTGGTTCATCCGCAAGGCGGCGGCAACCGCGCGGAGACGGTGGAGATTTCACAGGGCGATGAGCTGGTGGCGGCGGAAAGGCTGCCCGTTCCCCGCGTCGTCAAGATCGATGTGGAAGGTTTCGAGCATGCCGTCATCCAGGGGCTGCGACAGACGCTTTCCGCGCCCGCGTGCGAAATGCTTTGCTGCGAAGTTCATCCCGCCATGCTGCCTGAGGGGATTACTCCCGAATCGGTTTTGGAACTGGTGGATTCGCTGGGCTTTCGGCAGATTGAGCGATTCCCCCGCTGGGACCAGACTTTTCATATTGTGGCGCGCAAGGGCGCAGCCAAGCCCCTGCAGGATTTGCAAGCCCAGCCGCTCTACGTGCGCGGCGGCTTCAAGGCGAATCACGGCAAGGGGACGTTCACGCACTTCCCTGAGAGCGATCTTGTGCAGCAAACGCTGCGGGAAGTCTGCTGGGGGGCGGAGCAGCACTTGCCTGCGTCCACAAATCATTCCAGTGCGCAGACATTTGCCATTATCCCTTCTTACGATCAGCCTCGCTGCCTGCTCCCTATTGGCGACAAGCGGTGCACGCTCTGCGGGCTGGACATGGTCCAGCCGCGAGCCCGGCGCTGGTGGGTCCGCCGTGCCCTGTTGAAGGGCGTCGTAAAAACCGGTTGGAAGGGCTGGGCGTGGGACAGCATTTCCATCAAGCGCTTTCAAATGCAGCCGCTGGAAGACATCGTTGGAAAGGTCACCGGCGAGGCGCATCCGGAGTTCGCGATTCTGGTAGGCAGAAGCGGCCTGTACCGGAAAATCACCGTGCAAGTGATTTCGCCTGACGGAAAAGTTCTGTGTTACGCCAAGCTGCCACTTTCGGAGGCTTCCGGCGCGCACCTTCAGCGCGAGGCTGAAGTGCTCGAGCGGCTCGGAACGTTTCCGGTATTTCGCAATCACATTCCGGAAGTTCTGCACCAGCAGCCATGGCATGAAGGATACGTGGTGTTTCAATCAGCGTGCTCCGGGATATCCGGACCGACGAAATTTACGGCGGCGCATAACCGATTCCTGCACCGCCTCGGCGCAGTGGGCGAGGTGCGAAGGGCTGGTGAGGATCTCGTCGAAGAGGTCCGCAAGCGATGGGAAGGTTCGGCGCAGCTCTTCAGCCCGGAACATCGTCGCCACGCGGAAACAGCACTGCAGCAGGCGGGCGAATGGCTGCGGGGTTTGACGGTGCCCTGCGGATGCATGCACGGGGATTTCGCTCCGGGCAATACGCGGGTGCTTCCCAACGGCGAGCTGTTTGTTTTCGACTGGGAGCTGACGGAGTTCGACAAACCAAACCTCTGGGACATTCTGAATTTCCACGCCGTGGCGGCGGCAATTCGGCAAAAGCCGCGGCTTTCCATGGATTGGGAGCAGCTGGGAACGGGTGACCTGCGATTGGACCGGGGGCTTTTGCGTCTCTACCTGGTGAATTCGCTGTGCCTGCTTCTGGAGGAGGGCTCGGTGGGCCGCGAGAGGGCGATTGCGTATCGCCATCGATGGATTGAAGAGGTCATTAACGAATACGGCGCGTCGGGCGTCCATCCCACGGTTCAGATGACGCCTCAGGCTGTCACAAAAAGGTGAAGCTTGCATCCGCTCAAGCGGCTTTCGTATCGCAGCGAAGTCAGCAGTCTGGCGGGGACGCTCGGCCTCCGCAGGGTTTTGAGAAGTTGTTACTACTACTGGGCGCGCCCGTCCGGCGGCGTTCTCGTATTGGAACTGAACGGAGTTTCCGGACGATTCCACGTTCGCAATTATCGCGAGCTGCGAATTCTGGAGGCGGTTGAGATCGGCGAGCGCAATGTGCTGGAGCTGTTGATTCAGTTCCTGAGGCCCGGCGATGTGCTGTACGACGTAGGCGCGAACATTGGGATTTACAGCATCCTGCTCGCCAAGGCGGCGGGCAAGATCATCGCCTTTGAGCCCGAGGGGCAAAGCTTCCGCCACCTTCAACAAAACCTGGAATTGAACGGAGTTCGAAATGTCCATTGCATTCAGAAGGCGCTGGGGGAGGAATCCGGCCAAGCCCAGCTCTTTGTTCGAGACGGCGTCACGTGCCCACGACTGGCAGAGCCTCCACCCGGCAGTGAGAAGGGCCGGGTGACGAGTGAAAGCGTCGCAATTGAAAAAGGAGACCAATTGGTCGCCAGTGAGGGTTTGCCTCTGCCGCGCGCCGTAAAGATCGATGTGGAGGGGCACGAGCACGCGGTGCTTCAGGGATTGCGCCATACGCTTGCGAATCCGGTCTGCAAACTGGTTTGCTGTGAGATTCACCCCCACCTGTTGGCTCTCAACGCGACAGCGGAAAGCATTCATGAACTTCTGACGTCTCTGGGATTTTCCCGCATTCTTAAAATGGAGCGAGAGCGAGACGAAAACTTTTTCTTCGTGGCACACAAAGATGAGTCTGCGAGCTGATGGGCCGAACGAAGGCCGTAAATAGGAGCCCGTAAACGCCAGGCTATCAGCCCGGCTCGGAATATGAGTTATCGGATTCTAATTGGTGCATACGCATGCCTGGTTAGCCCGGAGGCCAAGGTTCCCGGCGGCGGCGATTTGATGGCTTGGAATCTGGTCACCTGCCTTTCCCGCGAGCATCGGCTTTGGGTGCTGACCGCGAGGCAGAATCGCCAGCCCATTGAGACGGAATTGAAGACCCATCCGCTTCCCAACGTGGAGTTTGTTTACGTCGGGCTTCCGCACTGGCTGCACGTCATGATCGGCCGGCAGGTCTGGGTGCAGCTCTACGCTTACATTTGGCAATGGCGGGCGTATTTCGTGGCGCGCAAACTCCATCGCGCGATGAAATTCGATCTTTACCATCACTTGACCTATGAGAACGACTGGATGGCCAGCATCGTGGGGGCGCTTCTGCCCATTCCCTACGTTCGCGGACCGGGTGGTGGCGCACATCGCATTCCCAAGGCATTTTTGAAGCGCTTTCGATGGTGGGATCGCCTTGGAGAGGCGCGCCGAGTCTTCGGCCAGTGGCTGTTTCGCTCCGACCCTTTCTTTGGGAAGAGCCAGCAGCGCGCCAAGGTGATTCTGGCTTGCAATAAAGAGGCCGTGGAGGGCGTCCCGCTCA
>JASIKV010000101.1 GCA_030049455.1 Terriglobia bacterium | reverse complement strand
TCCTCCCATACTCTCATCGTCGAACCCGATGACGGCCGCGCCGCAGTTCTCCAGGCCTTGAACGCCGCGACGAAAAGCATCGACCTGACGATTTACGAGCTCAGCGATCCGCAGATCATGCCCGCCCTGGAATCGGCCCAGGCGCGCGAGGTGGCGGTGCGCGTCCTTTACAACTGGAATTCCTTCACCACCCGTATGCGCCAGACGGATATCACGCCGGCGATCCAGCAACTGACGAAGGCGGGAATCCAGTCGAAGCCCGCGCCCGCGGCTTTCGAGGTGACGCATGAGAAGGCTTTCGTGATCGACGGCTTAACCGCCATCGTGATGAGCTTCAATCTCACCACGGAATACTTCGGGGAGACGCGCGATTTCGGAATCATTTCGACCGTCCCCGCAGAGGTTGCAGAAATTGCGGCAGTGTTCGAAGCCGATTGGGCAAACAAAGCGATTACGCCCAAGGCGGCGTCGCTCGTCTGGAGCCCTGTGAATGCAAGCGCCAAACTGACCTCGCTGATTGCCGGGGCGAAGCATACCCTCGACATCTACTGTGAAGAATTCGATGATCCCGGCACACTCGGCGCGATGGTCGCAGCCGCCAAGCGCGGCGTAAAAGTGCGCTGCATCGCCGCCGTGTTGCAGGGCGAGGGCAAGGTAAACGGCAACGCGCGCGGCATCACTTACCTTCAGAACGGGGGCGTGAACGCTGTCTGCAAATCCTTCCTTTATATTCACGCCAAGATGACCCTGGCCGACTTCGGGACGGCGAACGCGCAGGCCTTCGTCGGCTCGCAGAATTTTTCCTGCGTCTCGCTCACCGAAAACCGCGAGTGCGGAATCATCGTCACCGATGCGGCGATACTCACGCGCCTGAATTCCATTTACGCCTCCGACTGGGCTCAGGCCAGCGTTGCCGTCACGCCCGACAGCACGCCGCTGACGGCCTGCAACGCGGATGCCGGCCCGCCGGTCAACTCCCCAAGCTCGTCGCAGCACACGAAGGGTAAGGGCATGAAGAAGCCGGCGACAAGCAAACCTAAGCCGCGCAAAGGCCGCTGACCGTTTGTTTGAGGGAACAATCACCGAGGAAAATGCCGAACTGTTCACCGTCATCCACGAAAAGTTTGCGCGCGATAGACCTGCCGGCGCCAACTGCGGATTCCATTCTGAAGCGTTTGCGAAAAATCTGCCTGCGATTGCCCGGCGTGACTGAGACGGTGACGTTCGGCCATCCCACGTTTCAAGCGCAGGGAAAGTCCTTCGCGGTGCTGGAAGAGTACAAAGGCGAACTGGGCATCGCGATCAGGGTTGGAAAGCTGATGCTGGGTATCTTCCTGAAGGATCCACGTTTCTTTTTGACGCCGTACGCCGGCAAGCATGGCTGGGTGACGCTGCGCGTGTACGCGGCGCCGCTCGATTGGGTAGAGATTCGAGGGCTTCTGGAAGGCAGTTTTGAACTCGTACCTCAGGCCGGACAGTCAACGCGCCGCAGGCGTGCGCGGTAAAGCCTTCGAAACCCATCACTGTCAGCGGAACACTCCTATCTGCAGCCACCCGCAACACACATTCTGATCCTTCATCTCCTTTACCTTCAGTCCCCTGAACGCCCCACCGCCTTCGGTCCCCCGATTGCATTGCCTTCATTCGGAAGTTGTTGCTCGACGCTGGCCGGACGGAGGGAATCATGGAAACCCTGAAAGACTCTATGCACATTCGAGAGAACCAAAGCATCCTGGCCCCTATAGAGAAGAAGGCACTGGTGTGGATGGCCAAGCGTCTGCCGCGACGCATCCATTCCGACCATCTGACGCTGCTGGGCTTTGCGGCCATGCTCGCGGCCGGCGCGGCTTACACACTGGCGCACCGCAACCGCCTGGCGCTGGTGCTGGTAGTCGTGGCGCTGGCGGTCAACTGGCTGGGCGACAGCCTGGATGGCACGCTGGCGAGGGTGCGCAACCACCTGCGGCCGCGCTACGGCTTTTATGTCGATCACGTGCTCGATCTGGTGGGCACGGGAGTCCTCCTCGGCGGCCTGGCGCTTTCCGGTTACATGAGCCCGCTGCTGGCGCTGGGGATGCTCGCCGCATATCTCACGGCCGCGGCGGAGGAATTCCTGGCTACCCACGTGCGCCGGGTGTTTCGTCTTTCCTTCCTTCGCATCGGCCCCACGGAATTGCGCGTCATTCTGGCCGTTGGAACCCTTGGTCTGCTTTATAAACCCTGGGTACGGATTGGAGATTGGGGACCCTTCCTGCTGTTCGACGTCGGCGGGACTGTGGCGATTGTGGGATTGGCGCTGAAGGTGCTGGTTTGCGCCCTTCACAACGCGCACGATCTCTACCTGGCGGAAAGGCTGCCGCAATGACCGTGCGAATTGCCGCTTCGCAAGCCGCAGTGCACCGCGCCCAGGCACCGTGGCGCCGCTGGTGGGCATTCTGCTTCGTCGGCGCCATGGGAGTGGCCGTGCAGCTCGCAGTCTTAGACGTCTTGATTAAGCGGGCAGGCTTGCACTACCTCCTCGCAACCGCGCTGGCCGTGGAAGCTGCCGTGCTCCACAACTTCGTGTGGCACGAGCGCTGGACGTGGTGCGACCGCGCGCAACAGGATCGAAGGGGTTGGCGGAAGCGCCTGGCGCGCTTCCAGCTTTCCACCGGAGCATTCTCCATCTGCGGGAATGCCGCGTGCATGTGGGTGTTGGCGGAGGTTTTGGGAGCGCCGCCTCTTCCTTCCAA
>JASIKV010000100.1 GCA_030049455.1 Terriglobia bacterium | reverse complement strand
AGCAGCAATTCGCGGTTGAAGAAAATTCTGGAAAACATGCGCAACCAGATGCTCATTGTCCGCACCCGGACGTTTGAACTCTCCAGCCACACTTCTGTGAAGCAGCACCTGGGGATTCTGGAATCGTTGGAAGAGGGAAATCGCGAGCGGGCGGCGAAGCTGATGGCCGAGCACATTCGTACGGTCCGCGCCCGGCTGGTGAATCACCTTGAGGGTCGCGATCGTGCCTCCGTCGTTCCGGAAGAGGTGCACGCCTAGCGCCGCGCGCGTTCAGGTGGTAATCGGGCTGCTGCTTCCGGACATGAACGCCTTGTTCTTGTCGCCCACCCAATAGCGCTCGCCCGCGATGCACCAGATGAAGTCCAGCGGGCTGTCCTGCGTGAAGACGGGATGGTAATTCAGCATGGGAATCGTCACCATGTCGCCCTCGCGGACTTCCTTCACAAAGCTCATGTGCTCTTCGGATTCGTAGACCTCCATCGACCCGCGGCCCTTGAGGAAAAAATAGACTTCCTCCTGGTCGGTATGATTGTGCGGTGGCCACGAGCGATGATGCGGCTGGAAGAAGGTATAGCCCGCCACCAGCTTCTCCGCGCCCTCGGAAACGTCGAACATCATGTAGACGTCGCGGCCTTTCAGCCGGCGAATGCGCTCCTCCTTGCCGGAGAAATCGGCGAAACGGGAGTGAAACACCGGATGCTCTTTCGCCGCGGGCGCGGAGCAGTGGACCACGTCGGCGCCCTCGGCGGATTGATTCTGCATGCTGAAGGAGGCGCCGCTCGGCACATAGAGCGTGTCGTAGTGGCTTAGCGCGTAGGATTTTCCTCCTACCTTTACGGTCGCGCTCCCGTGCCACATGAAGAGCAGGCTTTCTTCACTGGGAAAGCGGAACTCGCGGGAACCGGTGGAAGGTGACAGCTCAAAAGCGCCGCAGGTGAGGAATTGCAAGTGGCATGAAGCGGGCGTGAAATGCTGGCGGTAGACCACCTGCGAGCTGGAGCCGGAAAAAAGAGTCCCGGGTGGAACTCGCTTGGCTTCCGGAGCAGGCTTGTCTTCCTCCTGTAAATTCTTCTTTGAGGTCTTTGCGCTGACAACCATTTCCCCCCCTGGGACTGCTCGATGCAGGCTCGATGCTCCGATCCACGCCCTATTACATTCCCGGAATTCCAGTCCGGCGGAGCTATGCAACCAGGCCGCGCCGGCATGGAGGTCCGGGTTCTAATATATGATATTGTCTGGCACCCGAAATGGCGAGGGTTTTTGGCGCGAGAAGGGGATCGGCTGGGACGCTGTGATGACCACTGGGAAGCGAAATGGGTTGGCGGCGGTTTCCACGGAAAGCGGCGTGATCGCGGCGCTCGCCCTTGATCACCGTGGCAGCCTGGTGGCGCTGATGAAAGGCGCCATGGGGAGCGAACCGGCAGCTTCCCAAGTGGAGGAATTCAAAACCGTCGTGACGCGCCGACTTTCTCCCCTGTCGAGCGGCGTGCTGCTCGACCAGAATTACGGCCGGACCGCCATCCAAATCCGCTTGAGGAAAACCGGCCTGCTCCTGCCGTATGAAAATGACGCCTATCTGAACACGCATCCGGAGAAGCTGCCCACCTTGATTGCGGACGCCTCCGTCCGGCGATTGAAGGAAGCGGGAGCGGATTGCGTCAAGGTGCTGTTGCACTTCACGCCGCTCGCTTCCGAGGAAGTGAATAATGCCAAGAAGGCCTTTGTGGAGCGAATTGGGTCAGAGTGCCGCGCCGAGGACATTCCATTTTTTTTGGAATTGGTCCATTACGCCTCGGCGAGTGGACCGGAGGATGGGAAGCGGCCGGAAAATCGCCCCCAAACGGTGATTCTGAGCCTAGCGGAATTCTCGCGCGATTGCTATGCGGTCGATGTGTTGAAGGTCGAATTCCCCGTCGACCTGAAATCGGTGGAAGGCACGCGATCGTTTCGCGGAGCGGCCATCTGGCGGCGCGATCAGGCGCTCGAATTCTACCAGCAAGCCGCGGCGGCAACGTCCAAGCCGTTTATCTACCTGAGCGCGGGAGTGGGGATCGAGGAATTCATCGAATCGCTTGAACTTGCGGTGGAATCGCAGGTCCCGTTCTCCGGAGTGCTCTGCGGCCGGGCAGCGTGGCAGGATGGCGTTCACGCCTACGCGCGCGGGGGCGCAAAGGCACTCGAGGATTGGCTCGATCGTGAAGGCGAGCGGAACTTCGCGCGCGTCATCGCGATGCTGAAGGCGGCAAAGCCCTGCCGGTAAAGCCGAAATGACCCTGCAACAACAGTGCGAGAACCTGGTCGGCCTGAACCTGGAAGAACTGGAAGACCTGGCGGCGCGATTCGGTCAGCCACGTTATCGCGGCCGGCAGATTTATCACGGGATCTACGTTCGCCGGGCGCGTGAGCTCTCTGCGCTTTCCGATCTGAGCCGCGAATTCCGCAGCGCGCTCGCCTCCTGTCACGCCATCGCCTACCCGAAGATTGAGCGCGAGTTTGCTTCGCGCGACGGATCCATTCGCTACCTGTTTCGCCTTGCCGATGACACTCGGGTAGAAACCGTTTACATGCCGGAGGAAGACCGAACGACGCTCTGCTTGTCGAGTCAGGTGGGTTGCGCACTGGATTGCCGGTTTTGCTTCACGGCGCTGCTGGGCTCGCGGCGCAATCTGACGGCGGGTGAAATCCTCGGGCAGGTGCTGGCCGTAACCACGGCGCAGAACGTGCCGCGCGGCTCGCGGTTGAACCTGGTCTTCATGGGTATGGGTGAGCCGATGCTGAACATGCCGCAGGTTACCAAGGCCGTGGCGATTCTCGCCGATCCGAAAGGTGTAGGCGTTGCGCTGCGGCGCATTACCGTTTCCACCGTGGGCATTGTGCCGCGCATCGAGGAATTTGCCCAGGTCGCGATTCGCCCCAAGCTGGCCATTTCACTCAACGCCTCGCACGACGAGCAGCGCAGCGCGCTGATGCCCATCAACCAAAAGTATCCACTCGAGGATTTGCTGCGCGTCTGCCGCGCCTACCCACTGCGCCCGTGGGAGCACTTGACCTTTGAATACGTTCTGCTCGACGGCGTGAACGATTCGGACGATGATGCGCGTCGCGTCGCGGACCTGCTGCGCGACCTGCGCGCCAAGGTGAATCTGATTCCTTACAACAGCGGCCCCAATCTACCCTATCGCGCGCCGAAATTCGAGCGCGTCGTGGCTTTCCAGAAAATCCTTACCGACCGCCGCATTCCCACCTTCATTCGCATTTCG
>JASIKV010000099.1 GCA_030049455.1 Terriglobia bacterium | reverse complement strand
ACAGTGAGGGTGAAGTCCGGCCCGCCCGGCACTGCATCGGGGGGTACGAGAGGCTGATTTAGCAGGGGGACCGGGTTCTGCGCAGTTGCGGAGCCCAAGCTCGCCGGAGGCATAACGAGAGAAGCGCTGATCGCCGCATGGTTTACCCTTCCCTGCTTCGCGCCGTGCGGGGCGACGCGACACAGCCGCACTAACCTCATCCAAGGTATACCCCGTAAGACCAACAGTCAAGTAGTCATTATGTCCGCCGCTTTCCTTGATTGACCGTAGCGCCGACCCCGCCCTGGCGGGGTCAGCGCTACTTCGGTCAGGGAGAGCGAGTTAAGCGGCAGGTCGTGAGCGGCCCGGCATGGAACCCGGCTCAGGTTGCGGATTGGGAAGGCAGGCCGGCGGCTTGAAGGGGCGGGGAAGAGTAGCCCTCGCTTGCGTTCACGGCAATGACCAGGGCGGCGCTCGAACCTTTCCATTCCACCGGCCGCGCCAGCAACCCCAGGGGAATCGCCCTTCCGTCCTTGGCCCACTGGCGCGAGAGGATCGGGGCGTTTGCGGAATCGCTCCCCGTATTTCCATTTCCGAGCTCTGGGACCTCCGGGAAGAGATCGGTAATCCGCATTCTGTAAAGTTCTTCGCGCGATGAGCCATGCAGGTTTACCGCGGCGTTGTTGAATTCCAAAAGCGCCAGGGTTTCCAGATCGTAAATCCATGCCGGAATGCCGCTGGCCTGCATGACTTCCAGGAGCCGGCCGAGCACCTGCTGCTCGCGCGCTTCCGCGCCCTGCCGCAATTCTCTTTCGATCTTCAAATCGTCCGAGGCCTTCATGAGTTCCACCGAGTGGTCCACCACGCGGTCCTGCAGGGCGCGATTCAGCCTTTGGATCTCCTGCTCCTTATCCTTGCGCTCGGTGATGTCCGTAGAGATTCCGCAGAGCGCGTAAACTTCCTGGTTCTCATTAATCAGCGGAACGCGCGCCGAAAGGTAACTGTGCGGCCCGTTCTTCTGGCGAATCAACTCTTCGAACTCCAGAGCCTTTTTGGCCTTGATGGCCAGCAGGTCATGCTCGCCAAGCTGGCGCGCGGTGTCGGGAGGAAACAGATCCCGGTCCGTTTTCCCCAACACCTGGTTTCGACTGACCTGGAAACATTCCTCGAACCTCTGGTTCACAAGCGTGTAGCGGCCCTCGGGGTCTTTCACGAAAATGGCGGAGGGCGATCCGTCCAGAATGGCCGCCAGCCGCGACTGGCTTTGGCGGATTTTCTCCTCCGCCATCCTGCGCTCGGTCAGGTCGCGGGCAACATCCGCAAAGCCCACCAGCGCGCCCGCTTCGTCGCGCATGGCGCTGGCCACGGCGCTCGCCCAAAAGCGCGAGCCGTCTTTCCGCACGCGCCATCCTTCGTTCTCGGCGCTTCCCTGTTCGGCAGCTTTTTTCAGAAGAAGGTCAGGGACGCCGGCTTTCCTGTCATCTTCTGAAAAAAAGACGGAAAAGGGCCGGCCGATGATTTCGCCGGCCTGATACCCCTTGATGATCGCGGCGCCTTCGTTCCAGCTTGCCACGCGGCCTTCGGCGTCGACCATGAAGAAGGCATAGTCCTTGACGCTCGAAATCATTGAGCGCAGACGCTGCTCACTGGCGTGCAGAGCCGCTTCCGCGCGCCGGCGCTCAATCAAGTCCTTCCTGAAAACATAGTAGGTGGAGATCAGCAGGAAAAGGCTGATCAGAGCAAGGAATGCCCCTGCCGTAGCTGCTTCTGTCAGATTCAGCCGCCAGGCGGCGTCGCGGGTTGAGAGAAGCTGATTCTCTTGCAGGCGCATCATCCGGAAGGTGTATCGGAGGCTCGCCATAATCTGCTGGTCTTCGTCCAGCAATTTGTCCTGCTCGGCTGCCGATGCGGAGGAAGACTCCGCGGCATTCACCGTCTGCCGCATCATTTCCAATTCCCGGTCGACCTGCAGCTTAACCTGCGCAACTCTCTGCTGCTGGGAGGGGTTGTCCAGGGTGTACAAGCGCAAGCGGTCAATGACTCCGGGGATTCGCCCCCGGACCAGCTCGTAAGGGCGGAGGTAGGCAGGGTCGTGGGTCAACAAAAATCCGCGCACGGAGGTTTCGGCGTCATCCAGACCCGTGCGGGCGCCTTCGATCGTTTCAATGACCAAATGAGTGTGGACCACCAGGTCGCTGGTTTTCACAAAGCTCCGAATCAGCGCATAGGTGATGACTCCCAGACTGCAGAGAACCACGCCGGCAATGGCCAGGCCAAATTGCACCCGTCTTTCGATTGGCCAATTCATTTCTGCCCCCGGGCGCCCACACTTCCGCGCCAGGATCCATGGCGAGATTCACCCGTCGACAGCGGGGGAAAATCCCCGGAAGCTTTATTTTGAATTTCGTCTCGCTGCCCTGAATGCATTCCACGACATCCCGTTCGGGACGGGACTACCTGTGTTTATAACCCGGCAATCTTACGCCTATATTTTCAAGGAATAAAGCCCCTTGCCATACGGAAGGCGCCTGGGCCGCACCACTGAGCTGGGGGTCTCCCCACACGCGCACGAAATCTCTCATTCCTTCGAATTCAGTATTATCATGAGTGTGCAGGTCGCGCGAGGTTGTTTACCTTCGCAAGCGGGCGGAAAGACCTTGGTTCACGAAATTCTACCGGTGGGAATGCTGGCTTGTAACTGTTCGATTTTGGGGGACGAGACTGCGCACGAAGCGGTGGTCATCGACCCGGGCGATGACATCGAGCAGATCAGCAAGATTCTTGCAAAACACGACCTGAGGCTGAAATACATCATCGCCACTCATGCGCACATTGACCACGTCGGTGGAATTGAGAAACTCAAAAAGGCCACAGGGGCTCCCGTCCTGATGCACAAAAACGACCTGCCCCTTTATCAAAGTCTTGCCATGCAGGCGGACTGGCTGGGTGTTGAGGCGCCGGGGATAACGGAAGTGGACCAATTTCTGAAAGAAGGCGATGCGCTGCGGTGGGGCAATCTGTGCCTGGAGGTTCTGCACACGCCCGGGCACTCCCCCGGCAGCTTGTCGCTCCACCTGCCGGGGGAGAATCAGCGGATTTTGAGTGGTGACACACTGTTCCAGGGGAGCATTGGCCGCACGGATTTGTGGGGCGGTTCGTTCGACGAAATCCTGCGGTCGATTCACAATCGGCTGCTCATTTTTCCCGATCAAACGCCGGTGTTTCCAGGGCACGGCGCCCCCACAACCATCGGTGAGGAACGGGAGTACAATCCCTTTCTCCGCAGAAAGTGCGGCTAACGGACGGCAGCTTGCAGGAGGCTTTCAATGGCCCATGACATTCGCACCAGGTTCAGCGGCAAGAAGATTCATCGCGGTTCCCAGGTGGTCTTCGGGGAACGCGCCCATTTGCAGGAAGTTTTGCGCTCGCTTCAGGCCGCCCAGCTTCCCCGCGCGCGCAAGCTGGCAGAGATTCGTGAACTCAAGCGCATGATTGCGGCGCGCACGAAGGACCTGAATCAGTTCAGCCCCTCATGGGACAGCAAATTCAAGCAGGTCCGCAACCCGCAGACGACCAGCCAAAAGCTTTTAAGAATCGGAGCCTCACTCCATGCCGATGATTACCTGCTTGCCCGTCTTCTGACCGAGCATGCCGAATCCCCGGCGGAGCTGCTCGAAAATCTGGCAACGCATCCTTACGCCGCCGTACGGGAAAATGTGGCCCGCCACCCGCACACTCCTGCCACAGTCCTGCGAGCCATGGCGGAGGAGACGGAGGAGCCCTTGTGGTTCCTGGTGGCCTGCAATCTCTCCACGCCTGCTGATTTGCGCGACCGCCTGCGCGAACGCATGAAGCAAAATCCTCAGCAACTTGGCTAAGCGTCGAGACCGGAAAATCAGAATAAAAACTGGAAGCTGAAGCCTCTGTTTCCCTAGCGGCCTGCCAATCTCGAATTGCTTTCACCTTTCAGTCACCAGGCGCCCATTCACCAAACCCGGCAGCGGCAAAATGGCTCATTCCGAATTGGCCGGATTGGCTCTTTACATTACCCCAATGCTGGTCTAAATTGGACTGATATACAGGCCAGAGGAGTTGAGACGCCATGCTCGTCACGCTCGACGCAAATTTGCGCAAACCGCTTTATATGCAGATCCGCGACCAGATTCGCGGCCGAATCCTGAGCGGCGGCTTGAAGTGCGGAGACCGCCTTGAGCCCAGCCGCGAATTGGCTCACCAATTGGGCGTTCACCGCACGACGGTGGGGAACGCCTACGCCGATTTGGAATCCGAAGGATTGATTCAGGGCACGGTGGGGCGGGGAACCTTCGTAACTCCCTTGGCGGAGACGATGCGCGCTCCGCGCAAAGCGCCGGGACGGCCCACCCAGGACATTTTCTGGGAGAGCTTTTTTCCCAAGG
>JASIKV010000098.1 GCA_030049455.1 Terriglobia bacterium | reverse complement strand
TCAGCACTCCCAAGCTGATGTATCGGGTTTCCTCGTAGTCAAACCGGCCGTCCAAAATTGTGAGGGTCGTCCCCTCGAAAACCCTCTCAATCCCTACGAAATCAATTCCATGCTTCTGAATGTTGGACTGCCGTTTGGCCTCATCCCATTCAAAACGCATGACGGTAGTGTAGTTACATTATGTAGCTACGTCAAGGCGGATTTGAGCCGATCGAGCGCGCTGGCGGGGCCGGCCCGCGGTTACGCCGAAAAGCGCTCCACGCCGTGATGGCGCAGAGCAAAGCTCTGCGATCCAATCCATTGCAGGCCGTAGTCACCCGCCTGAAGACGCGGGCGTGACCGATTACCAAGAGTTGAAGCAACGGCCGATTCGCGGTACTGTCATGCTGGGAAGAGGATCATGGAGCGACGACACCATCTTGCGGGGGCGCCTGCCGTGGCGGTTCGGATTCGTGTGCGCGGCATGTCAAGTGAGGAGCGCTACTTTGATGAGGACACGGAGACCGCGCGCCTGGCGGGCGACTTCATCGTGATTCGCCTTCGCACCCTCATTGAACTTGAAAGTGAATTGCACATCATGAACATTCAGGGGCAGGTGGGCGGAAACTACCGCGTGGTGTGGATACACTCCCCGGCCGGAACGGATGTGCGCTCGGTCGGGCTGGAGATGCTGGACGTGGAAGGCGATATTTGGGAATCGAATGCCGGAGCGCCCGTGGACCCAGCCGCAGCGGCGCCTCCGGCTGCCGTTCTGGAATGCCGCCGCTGCCATCGGAAAATCTCCTGGCCCGTCCCTGAAGCGGACGCGGAGTACCTGAGCGATGGGTTCTCCATCGCGCTGCCTTGCGACGCCTGCAAAGCCACCACCTCCTGGGTGTTCACTACCCAGGAGGCGACGGATTCAGCCTCGGCGCCCGGGGCAGGCCCCGGCGGAGCAGCGGGTGAGAGCGCACCCCGCAAGCGCGTCTACACCAGAGACGAAAGAACCAAGGGGCGCGCGCCGCTGAAAATCCAGGTCAAGATCATTCGCTCGAAGTTCGGCAAAAGCTTCTTCGATATTTGCGAAACCACCAATGTTTCGCGAACGGGATTCTATTTCACCACCGATCAGGGCTACGACGTGGGAGAACGCGTGGAAATTGTCATGCCCTACCATCCCGATAGCGAGGGGATTCACGTCAAGGGGCAGGTGGTCCGCGTCGATAGTCTCCAAGACTATCGTAAGGGCGTGGCCATCCAGCTTACGGGAATGACCGCCGCAGGTTAGGAAAGACCAGATGGTGAAAATGCAAAGCCGCCGGCGGACCGGTCGACCCGGACCACCAGCGGCTTAGAAAAGCTGAGAAAGTTACTGGACTGCGGGCTCCTGCGGTTTGGGCGCAGTGCTGCCGGGTCCACCCGGCCCGCCCGGACGGTGCGGTCCGCCGTGCATCATGCGTCCGCCACCGGGGCCGCCCATGCCGCGATGCTCTCTCATCTCCTTGAGCTTCTTCAGTTGATCAGCGGTCAGCACGCCGCGCGCGGAGAGCATGGTCTGCACTCGCGCCTTCTCCATCTTTCCCTGCAGGGCGTTGACCTGATCCATCTTCGCCATGATGGCGCTTTCATCGGGACTATCCGCGCGCATCAGTTCGCGCAGTTCAAGGCGCTGCAACTGCATGTCAGCGCGATTCTGGATGGAAGCCTTCTCCGCATCGATGCTGATCTTGTGGAGGCGCGACACCTGGTCAGCGCTCAATCCCAGCTCCGTGCGAAGGCGGGGATTGTCCGCGAGGCGCTCGAGCCCGCCACCGCGTGCGCCGAAGCCGCGATGCCCGTGCATCCCCATTTGGCCCCCTCGATGCATTCCCGGCCGCCCGCCCCAGCGCTGCCGCCCGAACTGGCCGCCACGGTCACCATCGAATCGACGCTGGCCGTCGAACCGCCGCGGGCCATCGCCCCACTTATGTTGTCCATCGCCCATCTGATGCTGACCTTGCCCCGGAGGCGGTCCCTGCGGAGGAGCGTCCTGCGCCCAAACAATCGCCGCCCCCAACATGACCATCAATCCGAGCGTGCCCAATGCAAGTTTCCTTCGCATATGCCAATCTCCTTCCGTGACCTTTGGACGCAGTATAGCTCAGGCCCGTTACCTTCAGAAACCCCGAAGATGCACATTTAACAAGAGTTTACATCGTTAGTGGAGCTTAACAAATTCAGCAACTGGGAGGCCTTCCTCCGGTAGTGGTGCAGTTTGAAGTAGAGGCGGCTTATGCCGCCATTTGGCGAGGTAAACTCGCCGCTACAAGTTCAAACTGCACCACTACGCTTCCTCCTTCTTACTTGACTTCCTTCAGCGCTTCGTCGATTGCCTTGAAGATTTCCGCGGATGGCGGAGCCCCAATCAGGATTCTGCCATTGATATAGCTCGTCGGAGTCTGGCCGACCCCCAGGGCTTCACCTTCGTGCATGTTCGCTTCCACGCGCGGAAGAGTTTGCTTGGAGTCAACGCAGGCGGCGAGTTTCATATTGTCGACTCCAACCTCCGCGCCGAGGTGCAGCAGCATGTCGCGAGCGCGGTCGCCGGTGATGTCGCCCTGGTTCTTGTAGACCGTGGTGCGGAAATCGGCGTATTTTGTCGGGTCAATCTGGTAGATGCATTGCGCCGCGATGGCGCCGGTAAGAGCCCAATCGTGAATGGTGACCAGGGGAAACTCCTTGAACACGATGCGCAGCTTATTGCCGTATTTGGGCACCACTTCCGTTTCCAATTCCTGCTGCATTTGCGCGCACATGGGGCACTCGAGGTCGGAGTACTCCACCAGAGTCACGGGCGCGTTGGCGGACCCCTGCGCGGGTTGGTCTTTCAACGTAATCAGCCGCGCGATTTCCTGCGGTGAGTCGCCACTCAGATTGAAGATGCTGCCCTCGACGATGTACCGCATGTTCTTCGAGATGAAGAGTGGCTGCGATTGCTTGGTTTTTCCGTCGTCGAGCATGACGGTGGTTTCCAGAAAATCCGGGAAGGCGCTATCGCGGAGATCCGTCATGGTAATTTTGACCGTCTCCGGAATATTGAACCGGGTGCGGACGTAGTGGAGAATCTTGTCACGCGCCGCGGCCTGGTCGGGGGCCTGCGCGACGAGCGCCGGCGCCACCAGCAT
>JASIKV010000097.1 GCA_030049455.1 Terriglobia bacterium | reverse complement strand
GCGCGTAGCGTTGTTGAAGCATCCGGGCGTGTAATCCATGGGGCCGGCGAGCATCCGTGTGAAGGGAAGCGTGACGTCGTGCAGGGGCGTGACGCGCTCGCTCCACTTGCTGTACTCCATGCTCATCACGCCTTCGCGGGTAAGCAGGTTGGGATAGGTTCGCCGCAGCCCCGTGGGCTTGAACGCCCCGTGAAAATCCACGACCATGTGATGTTCAGCGGCCTTCTGCACCAGGCGATTGTAGAAATTTACCATCTCCTGATCGTCGCGATTCATAAAGTCAACTTTCACTCCCGCTGCGCCCCATTTCGAATAGAGGTCCAGAGCCTCGTCCATGTGCTTGTTCATCGCCGCCCAATGGACCCACAGCAGCACCTTCACACCTTTCCCTTTCGCGTAGGAGATGATATCCGGAACGTTGACTTCAGGCACGAAGGCCAGAATGTTTCCCGGATGCGTATCGTCAAATTGCGGGTACCAGCCCGCGTCGATCAGCATGTACTGGAGATGATGTTCGGCGGCGAAGTCAATGTAGTGCTCCATGGTAGCGGTGTTCATCCCGGGCTTGAAGTCAACGTTGGTGTCGTAACTGCCCGACCACCAATTCCACGCCGCTTTGCCGGGCGTGATCCATGAGGTGTCTGCGAGCGCCAGCGGCGGGTTGAGATCGAGAATGAGATAGTCCGACTCGATCAGCCCGCCAGGGCGATCGTTAATCAGCAGCACGCGCCAGGGAAGAACACGGGGCGCATTCCCCATCGCCACTTCATCCATGCGCTCGGGACCGGGCGATAGCCGGCTGACCAGCGCATGGTCGAACCCCGGGACTCCACCCACATACATTCCCGGAAAATCGGTGAGGTCGGCTTCCAGCAGGGCCACCCATGGGCCGCCGGGAACCTGCACCAGAAGCGGCAGGTTGATGATGGAGGCGGGCTTGATCTCATTCAAATCCGTCTTCGCATACTCGCCTTCGTTGTCGGTGTTGAAGCGACCCTTGTTCAAGGCGAATGCAGTGGCGTCGCGATCGAAGTAGAAGCCGGTGTTTTCCGCCATGAGCGTGAATTTCTCCAAAGCGTTTTGCTGGGGCAGAAAATATCGAAACGCTGCACCCTCATTGTAGGCGCGGAAAATCACGTCCAACTGGCGGCCCGGCTCATGCTTTTCGCGGAGCGAAACTCGAAGCTGGTTATAGTGGTCGGGAACTTCTTGAATTACGCCGAAGGGGTTCGTCCACTTGCTGTCGTGGGAATGGCGGTCGGTTCCGGTGACTTCGAAATCGTGGTCCAGTGCCGGAGCGCCCTCGAAATCCAAACCGAGCGGCGAATCGGCGAGCACGGGCACGCCGCCGTAACTTACTCGGTAGTAGGCGCGCACGCCGGGCAAATAGGGCTGGGGAAGCGACTTGAGGCTGAAGGAAATCACCACCCGGCCGTCGGGCGAGGCAACGGTGAAATTCTCCGCGCCGCGTGCGGGCCGGGCGGGAAATATGATGAGAACGAAGATTGCTGCGAGCGAGAGGCGTTTGAGCCGGCGTGACATGTGGTTTACCTCCTGGGGGCGCGTGACCGGACCCTGCGTCAGGCGCCAAGATGTTTCAGCTTCCGGCAGGCTGATTCGTATTGAGGGAATTGCTTCTCAGCCTCGCGAAACTCGCGCGAGTGCACCACCCGCCGGTGGCCGCGCCGCTCCACAGGGAAACGGACGTGCAGCATTTCGTGGTAGACGATGTACTCCACCAGATAGCGGGGGATGGCCGGTGAATCGAGCTTGCGGCTAACGATAATCGTTTCGTGACCGGAGTCGTAGTGGCCCAGGATGCGCCGTGAATGGTGACGGCTCCAGCCGAGGCGGGACACGGGGATCTGGCCCTGAAAAAAGCGCTGGTTCAGCTCCTGGAAAATCGCTTCCAAATCATGATGGCGGCCGCGGGGCGGAAGCAGGCGCTTCCGGCTGCGCTCGCGGCGCGCTTCGTCAATTCGGCGGCGAATTTCCGGCCGGAAGGTGTAAGCGAGATAACACTCCCGCGCCTCGCGCGAAGGGCGCCGGCGGAATACCTTGGAGAGCAGGATTTCCGCCAGCGCCTCAATGACCAGCGGTGAAGCTTCCGCCACCAGATCGGAAACTTGCGCCTTCAAGGCGCCGTTGCGCAGCATGATGGTGCTGCGCAATCCCGCGAAAGGATGGAACTGCGCGCCGATGCTCACCACATGCGAGCGAATTCGCATGCGGGAGAATACTTTGCGAAAAACTTCCGAAAGATCAGGCGGCGGTCCGAGCGGCAACGCGAGTTGTTCGGCATGAGCCATCTTCAGGCCGGAAACCAGAAGCTGGAAATTAGAAACTGGAGGGAGAGCGCCGCGGATCGAGTTTCCAGCTTCGGTCTTCTCGACGCAACCAACTTCCCTCCCCAACGGACCCTCAATCCTCGTCCGGGTCCATGGGCGGGCCCTTCTCATGCTCTTTCTTCCGCAGTTTCTCTTCCTGCTGACTGACCTTCTGCTCGTCCTTGGCGCGGGCTTTCACGGTTTGGGCGTCGGCCTTCTCCTCCCTCTTCAGCTCGCCCAGCATCTTGGTTTGTTCGGAGAGCGCTTTGGTGGCGCCGTCAAGCGCGTCGGAGAAATCCTCAATCGCGTCATCCAGGGATTTGTGATAAGCGTTGAAATAGGAATCCGGCGACTCCTCGGCGTGCCGCAATACCTCAAGTTGGTGTGGCCCCAATTCCAAAACTTTCTTCAGTCCGGCGCGCATGTCGTCGCGCCGGTCAAAGTGGTCCTCAATCCAGTCCTTCAGCGCGTCGGTGATGCGAATATACTGGTCGAGTTGCGTGTTCAGGTAGCCGGGAATATCGTATTCGGGGTCCGGACGGCGGTTGCGGAAATCGTCAAATCTCTCGACGCGAACCTGGGCGAACTCCATATACTTTTGAATTCGCTCGGATGCTCCCTGAGCTTCGCGGAGCTCATCCACTTCATCTTCATTCAGGAAATCGGGTTTTTGCGCTGCACCTGCAATGCCCAGCCCCATGGCGATCAAAAAAGTGGATGTGAGCCAGATACGCATAGGGAATCTAAAACGCTCCGGAGG
>JASIKV010000006.1 GCA_030049455.1 Terriglobia bacterium | reverse complement strand
AGCGTCGCGCCGAAGCTCTGCGTCAGCCAGTCGGCCATGGTTCTGAAATTGGGTTTGGGAGCCGTTAAGATTTCCACCAGCGCTTTGCTGCGCAGTTCGCGATCAAAACAGCGGAGGTGGTTCTGAAGCGGGTAGGGAACGTAAAGATTCTGCTGGGGGAAGAAGACGGACGAAACCCGCGAGTATTCCTTGGTTGGAGCGACTTGGCGAATCAATCGTAGAACGGCCGGGTCGCCACCGAAGATCCAATGCCCGCCGCCGATTTCGAATCGGTAGGCCTCACCATCGCGAGGCGGCCGCGACAAACGGTTTGAGGAACCCGGGCGAATGTAGTAAGAGGAGCAGATTCCGCCGGGAGCGGCTTCCGCTTCAAATATCGGAAGCCCGGAGGCCCAGCCCGCAGCAAGGCCGGTCATGCCGCCACCAAGGATGGCGACGGGGACGCGTTGGGTTGCAGATCGAGCGGCTGCGGCACGCGTGCGCCGCCGCACTTTCGGGGTCCGTTTCATCTTCGGCTGGGAATCAAGGCGCTTTGCGCACCAGCGGCTCCGCGAGCGGCCCGTACATTTCCGGCCTGCGGTTGGCGATGCGGTCAAATTCCCACTTGCCCGCCTGGCGAACCACGCGATTGCGGTCAGCAGCGGCGGGATCGATCTCGGCGTAGAGGATGGTCTCCTCCGTTTCGCCCGCTTCGGCCAGTTTGGCGCCGCCCAAATCCACAATTTGCGAGTGGCCGGCAAACCGGAAGCCGCGCTCCTCACCCACGCGGTCGCAGGCGATCACGTAAAGGTGATTCTCCGTGGCCCGCACCGGAGGCGTGTGCTGCCACGAATCCGAACCCATCGGCCAGTTGGTAGGGATGGCCAGAATCTGCGCGCCCTTCAGCTTCAGCACGCGCCCGCTTTCCGGAAAACTGCAATCGTAGCAGATGCTGATGCCGATCTTTCCTGCCGGGGTCGCGAACACGGGAAACGGCAGGTCGCCGGGCGCCGTGTGCCAGTCGATTCCGAGGCAGGGAAGGTGCAGCTTGCGATAGGTTCCGGTGATGGACTGCGGCGTCACTACCGCCGCGGAGTTATAAATGCGATCTCCCGCCCGCTCCAGTAATCCCACCACCACAGTGATGTCCAGTTTCTTCGCAGCCGCCAGAATTTTCTCCGTGCTGGGGCCCGGAACTTCTTCCGCCACGGGAGCTGCCTCCTCCGCGCTGGTGAAGCAATAGCCGCTGAGTGCGCATTCGGGAAAAACTGCCAGCTTTGCTCCGGCGCCCGCCGCCTGTTCCAGACGCTTGAGGATTTGATCGAGATTATATTCTTTGGCGGAAATCTTCACGTCCATTTGAACCGCTGCCGCCTTCATGCGCGCCTCCCTTGAAATTTAAAACGCAAATTGCACGGCGGGCGTTTGATTGGAGTGTCGATGCGTGATCAACGCCTGCCGTCAAAGATCGCCCCACCAATTAAATGTGCCCGCATCTATGTTGCTAAGTACATTCTAACAGCAATGCCTGATTTCCGCCTGGGCTCAGCGACCCGCTTTACACTGCCTTCTAGGAATTGCCACCCCCCGCGCAACTTTACTGATTTTTTTGTGTTTAGACTTGCGAAAGGGGTTTTATCTGTATAAGATATGCCCCATCTACACCTTGGGTAGTACACAACATTCAATCTGGGAGGAAAAATGAAAAGGACCATTATCACGTTGAATATCGTCTTTGCGGCCTTGGTGCTGGCGATTCAGCTCACTCCAAGGGTGCAGAGCTACAATTCGGCCACAGCGATTGCGGCTCCGGCACCATTGGCGCCCGCAGTTGCTCCACATTGTCCCAATATCCACGGGGCAATTGACAGCCTGAGATCCGCCAAGCAGGAACTGCATGATGCCGGGCACAATTTCTGCGGGCACAAAGACCAAGCCGAGCACGCCGTTCAGGATGCAATCGACAGGTTGCATGAGGCCGAAAACTGCGCTAATTGCCGGTAAGCAACAAGCAAGGGACAGTAACAGATCTGAAAAAGAGAGTAGAGAAGGGGCAGGGCGCTGAAGCTGATCGGGCGCACTGCCCTTTTTTTTGGCCAACCCGCCGCGTAATCGATTTCCGCCTCGTGGTCTTCAAAGTCATGACTCATTCAAATACCGGGGGTTTTGAAACAGCTTTTGGCGTTCGCGTGGGATATTCCAGAACGGTCGCAAACGCAACCGGGTGTTGCTTGATGTGCGTTGCTGGGTGGCGACTACTTCTGTGCTTGCCATGAGGCCATTAGCCACTGACCGCCCCTTTTAACCAGGACGTCTCTCTCCGTGCCTCCGAAGTTGCCTTTCCCGTCGGTCGTCGTAACGCTGTATGTCAAAGTGACGACGGCGGAGGCAGGACCGGTCTCGTTAAACACGAGGTTTTCCACGCGAAACTGGGCGCGGCCCTGTTTGGAGAAAAAATCGGTTCCCCAGGCCATGATCTTGTCCCTGGTCATCGGGGTCGTGATTTCCGGCGTAAATCGAGATGCCAGGTCTTGGGCGTTTGCCGTTTCAAATGCCTTGGCCACAGACGCGTAGTAGGAGCGAATCTCCTGCTGAAGTCCCTGAGTTTCCTCAGCGTTGGGCTTGTGGTGGAAACTGCCGCACCCTGCAAGGGAGAGAAGAGCCGCGGAGAACAGAAGCGCCGATAAGCTTGCGCAATATTTCTCAAATCGCATGTTTGCTCGCCTTCCTGACCATCCAGGGGAAACAGGAGCAAGCGCCTGTTCTCCCGTATGCGCGATTTTTAAAACGTCAACCGCTGGCTTCCCCCGTGCAATGCCACACGTTTCCCCTCCCACACGAACCAACCACCGACTTTTTCGGGCAGAGCCACATCCGCGTTCAGGCTTTTGCCCTGGCGATGGTACTCAACGCGAATCTCGCCCTGCGGATGGGGCAGCGTGGCCTTTAGTTCATTCAGCGCGCCGAGGTGGGGATGAATTTCCACCTGTCGAAACTCCGGCGCGGCGGGCTCAATCCCCGCGACGGTGGCCAGCAAGTCGAAGTTGGGGTGCGCGCTCCAGGCGTGGCAATCGGAGCGCGTGGGCTCGGGCTTTTCCGCCCAGGTGGTAAGACCCAGCGCCAGCATTTTTCGCCACGGGCCCAACTGCTCCAGGTATTCGTCGCCCAGGCCGGCCTTTTTCATGGCGCGGAATAGATAGAAGCGGAAGTAATACGTTGCCTGGGCCAGCAAGGGATCGGTCAAAACAGTTTTCATCAGCGCCGGCTGGTCGGCAGGCGGCACGGCATCCACAAGCACCGCCATGATGCTGGCGTGCTGGGAGAAGGTTTTGTGCGCGGGAGTATCGGCCATCAGGCGCCGCTGCGCGTCCCAGCAGGTCTTGTAGACCGCGGCGGAAATTCGCGCGGCCAGGGCGCGATCGTGCGCGGCCTGCTGGGCGCTGCCCAGGGCCGACTCCAAATCCGCGGCGGCGCGCAAGGCGGCCACGAACTGGAG
>JASIKV010000096.1 GCA_030049455.1 Terriglobia bacterium | reverse complement strand
CATCCCGCCCTTTTTGGCTACGACTTGTGGAATGAGAACACCTACCCGGGCGGCACTCCCCACGCGATGCACTGCTATTGCGACGCCAGCAAAAGCCAATGGCGGCAGTGGCTGCGCGCCCGCTACGAATCCCTCGATCGGCTGGCGAAAGCGTGGTTCCGATACAGCTATCAATCCTGGGACGAGGTCGAACCGCCCGCTTCTTTCAGCGGTTATGCCGATAGCCTGGATTGGCTGCAATTTCGCATTGACAATGCTTACGAGCTCTTGGATTGGCGCGTAAAGCTGTTTCGCAAGCTCGACCCGCAACACCTGATTGCAGCCCACGGCGTAGCGGGAACGCTGGAGACGCTGCCCGCCAACACTCATGACGAATGGCGGTCGGCATCGCAGGTGGATGTCTGGGGGCTTACCTGGATTGCGGCTCGCAAGGGCGCGGAACCGTGGCGGCAAAATCAGGCGCTCGATTTGGTGCGATGCGGCGCCTCGCCCAGGCCCTTCTGGCACGCCGAGGCGCAGGGCGGCCCGCTCTGGATGCAGCCGCAGGTTATCGGCCGCCCGCGCGACGATGGCCGCATTCCCGATCCTGAGGACGTGCGGCTGTGGAATCTGGTCTCCTGCGCCGGAGGAGCGAGCGGCATTCTGTATTGCCGCTGGCGCCCCCTTTTGGACGGCCCCCTCTTCGGAGCGTTTGGCCCCTTCGGCATGGACGGCTCCGTGACTCCCCAGGCGGAAATGGCCGGACGCGTGGCGCGATGGGCAAATGCTCACCCTGAGCTTTGGATGTCCCACCCGGTCCAGGGCGATATCGGGTTGGTTTTCGCTCCGGAATCCGAACTCTTCAACTATGTGCAGCAGGGGGAAACCAGCTTTTATTCCCAATCCGTCCGCGGAGCCTATCGGGCTTTTTTCGATTCCGGAATTTGGCCGGATTTTGTCGCGCTGGACGACCTGCACCGCTACAAGGCCGTCTATTTGCCCTACCCTGTGATGCTGAAGAGCGAATCTGCCGCCAAGCTTCGAAAGTATGTTGAACAAGGCGGCACGTTGATCAGCGAAGGCCTGCCCGCCTACTTTGGCGACTGCGGCCACGTGGGAACCACACAACCCAATTTCGGCCTGGATGAGGTATTTGGCGCGCGCGAAATCTATGTGGAGTTTACTCCCGACATTTCCGATGACCTGCTGTTTGAATTCAAGGGCAGCCGGATTCCCGGCCGCTTCTTTCGGCAGGACTACGAATTATGCGGCGGCGAAGCGGTGGGACACTATGCGAACGGCCACGTGGCAGCGGTGACACATGCCTTCGGCAGCGGCCGTACACTCTTGACGGGTACCTTCCCTGGAGCAGGTTATGACCATCACCCGACGCCTGCCGCCAGGGATTTCTTCGCCGGCCTTTTGAAGATGGCTGGCCTTGCTCCCTTGTTGCAGACCGACAACAATCGCGTGCAGGCCAGGTTGCACCAGGGACTGGGCGGTTCCTTCCTTTGGATCACCAATCCCACACGGAGCGGCGAAGCTGTGACCGTTCGCTTTGCGCCCGGTGTCGGTAACTTTTCTTCTGCCATGGATCTTTGGGGCAATCAGCAGGTTGTGCTCCGCCGCGATCAAATCAGCGTCGGTGTTCCTGCTCGCGACGCCGTGGTGGTGGCGCTTCATGTTTGAGAAATGATAATGCGGCCGGCTGGCGCAGACATCCGCCCTTTGGTGTCTGCGTTTCCGAAGTGGGTAGCGCAGAGTTGTTCCGTTCTCTGGAACTACTCTGCGGCTCTCATCCCTTCACACAATCGGCACATTCGTATGGCTAATTTAAGTGCCGCAGAGTAGTCCGTCGGCTGACGGACAACTCTGCGCTACCTGCTTTCGTCCCACTGCAAGCCACCTTCCATTCATTTATCGCTGCCTGAATGCACCCGCGGAACAGCTTCCAAATGCGGCTGAGCCTTAATTAATTGCCCGAGGACTCGGGAACTTTGTGGACTTTTCCCTCCACAATTTTCTGGAAATCATCTGGTTTGTCGGGCTGCGCCATTTCCAATTTGACGGACATGTGGCCCGGCGCATCGCGAATGTAGGTGAGCTTGAAACGAGGGCCGCCCTCCTGGCGGTCACTGAGAAAAATTAGTGCTCTGCCATCGTCCGAAAACGTGGCCGTGTAATTTATAACGTGCCCTTCGTTATCGCAGTAAAAGGCGCGAGTGGCGTTGGTGATTTTGTCGAAATAAACAATCATCAAGTCTTCGTGGACGTACTTCGGGCGGTCCGTTGTGGCGGCGTATTCCGCGTAATTCCGCCGCACCCAGACCTTCTTCTGAAGGTCGGGCTCAAACGTAAAATATCCGGAACCCTGCCCAACCTCGGCAGAGCCTTCTCCGATCCACTTTCCCTGAAGAAACTGCCAAGCCGCCCAATCGGCGGCAGGCTTCTGCTGCGCCCAAATTGGCGGACACGCGAACAGCAGTAACACGAACGGTGCAAATCTTCGAATCAATGTCATTTGATTCCTCGTTGCGGCCTTGCGCTGGTCGAAAGTCCAAAGGAGCGAAAGTGGGCGGCCAACTTACGCTGGTCAGTTACCCGGCTTGCGGAAGAGCACGCAGTAGTCGTTATCGGGCCAGTCGTTAATCGTTTTCACCAAATCGAACCCTGCGGCTTTCACTTCCTCGATGACAATTTTCTGCGGAACGCCATGCCCGATGCGGTTTTCGGGCACTCCCTCCGGGGGTTTGGTTCCAGGTGGTGGCTCCTGGTCAATCACCGCAAGCAGACCACCTGGCTTGAGTGATTGGAAGAGGCTGGCATCGAGCTCCGCGGGTTTGGTAAGGTGATGATAAACCAGCCGCATGAAAATGGAATCGCAGCAGGCAGGTGGAAGATTGGTTTCCGTCACACCGGCTTTAAGCGCGGTGATGTTGCTGTTCTTCGCAGCAAGTTCCTGAAGCTCGCTAAGTTTCTTATCGTCAAGTTCCGTGGAGTAAACCCGTCCACTCGGTCCCACGACCTTGGCTGCGGCAAGAGTCAATTCGCCGCGACCTGCGCCAATGTCG
>JASIKV010000095.1 GCA_030049455.1 Terriglobia bacterium | reverse complement strand
CTGATGCCGCGCCCCGGGTATTTGCAGGCCGCGCGCGACCTGACCATTCGCCACGGCGCACTGCTGATTTTTGACGAAGTCATTACCGGTTTTCGCGTGGCTTTGGGCGGCGCGCAGAGCCATTACGGCGTCATCCCCGATTGCGCCACCTTCGGCAAGGCGGTGGGCGGCGGACTCCCGCTCAGCGTGGTGAGCGGCCGCAAGGAAATCATGGAGCAGATGTTCACGCGCGGCGTGGTTTTTGGCGGCTCGTTCAACGGCAATCCCACGTCCCTGACCGGCGCCAACGCCACGCTTGAGGAATTGTCGCGCGACGGCGGAGCGGCAATTCAGAGGGCAAACCGTACCGGCGAGAAACTCCGCGCGGGGATTCAGCAGCTTGCCCGTGAAAGCAATATTCCCCTTCAGATTACCGGCTTTGGCGCCGCCTTGTGCCTGCATTTCACCAGCCGCACCGAATTGTGGGAGTATCGCGACGTCCTGAGTGATAATCAGGAGCGTCTGCGGCGGTTCCTCCTCCTCGCCATGGAAGAAGGCATCATGCTGGTTCCCGACGGCCGCATGTACGTTTCCGTCGTTCATGACGACCGCGACGTGGAGGAGACGCTGGCGGCTTTCCAGCGCGCCTTTACGAGGTTGTGAACCGGTTCCATGAGAATTACGGATATCCAGCTCTATGCCATTCGCGCCGGCAACACCGGCGGGCGCGGCGCGCCCATCGTTAACTTCCTGCAAACTGGCGGCGCAACTCATTCCCTCCTTTGCATAAAAGCTGTTCCAAATCCATTTGGAGCCCGTTGAGTTTTTAGCCCCGCAGGGGCGCGATATGAATAGCCGGGGGCAGCGCCCCCGGAGAACTTGTAACCCCCACCCCCTCTCCCCGCGCGCGGGGAAAGGGGTGCCGAAGGCGGGGTGTGGGGCCGTTCTCCGGGGGTTTCACCCCCGGCTATTGAATTCGCTCCCCTTCGGGGAGCCCCGACAGATCTGGTATCGGCCCTATGCCGCGAACTGCGGGGGAAGCATCAATCGCCCCTTTATGATCGCGACAACCAAATACCAGGGGTTTTAATACAGCTCCTGGGGAGCGGGAGAGAAATCCCGATTCCATTTTCGCAGACTGGCGCCAAATCCCATCCGCCACTCGCCATCCGAGCTTCAAAGGTTTACACTGTTTCCCGCTGAGGCTTTGTTTGAGGCAGAGAGTAATCCGACATTTGAGGCAGGCGAGGGAAAGGGAGAAATCAGCGCTTGAAACTTGCCGCATGTGATTACACATTTCCGAAGCTGCCGTGGGAGCACGCGCTGCGCATGGTTCGTGACCTGGGCGTGGAAGCGGTGGATGTTGCTTTGTTCGCGGGGCGATCGCATCTGGACATTCAGGAGGTTTTTTCGGACCTGCCGCGCGCGGCCGCTCGCGTGACGGAAGCTTTGCGCTCGAACGGCCTGCGCATTGCCGACGTGTTCGGCCAGCCGGGCAGGGCATTTGAAGAGAACGCGGTGAACCATCCGGAGGCTTCGGTGCGCGCCGGCGCGGCGGAATTTTTCTATCGTCTGCTGGAATTTGCGCTGCGCTGCAATGGCGGACACATCAGCCTGCTTCCGGGCGCGCCTTTTGAGGGTGAGAGTGAAGCGGATTCATTCCATCGCAGCGCGGAAGAACTTGCCTGGCGCGTGGAAGCCGCGGCGAAAGTGGGCGTAACGCTCAGCGTCGAGCCTCACATCGGCTCAATCGTCCCCACACCGCAGGCTGCGTCCCGCCTGCTCGACATGACTCCCGGCCTGACGGTGACATTGGACTACTCGCACTTTACCTATCAGGGAATTCCCGATTCCGAAATCGAACCCCTCATGGCGCGGGCTTCGCATTTCCACGCGCGCGGCGCCTGCAAGGGCAAACTGCAGGCCAGCATGAAGGAAAACACCATCGACTTTGACGGTGTGCTGCGCGCCATGCAGAGGACAAATTACAACGGTTTTGTGGTCTTGGAGTATTGTTGGGTGGACTGGATGGATCTGAATCGCGTGGATAATGTGAGCGAAACCGTTATCCTGCGCGATCTGCTGCGCGGCCTGGACACGCCTTCGATGGCGTCGATTCAGAAGGTGTAATGTGCACGGCGGGGCGGAGCCGCAACCAAAGCGTGGCACGGCCTTCCAGGCCGTGTTAGCGTGACAGGCAGGAGAAGGGGCGAAAAAATAAACAATCTCACGCAAAGGCGCAAAGACGCAAAGTCACGCAAGGTAGAAGTGTTTTGCTTTCTTGGCAGTGCTTTGCGCCGTGGCGTCTTTTCGTGAAACGTTCTTCTTTTGAGTACGTTTTTTCACACCTTCGGATGCCCATGCCACAAAAGCCTCCCGGCCCGCGAAGATTCTGGGAAATAGTCGCGCAGGGCGGATGTGGCTCATTTTTTATGTAGCGGCGGCACGGGCGGGGACCACCGCGCGACGCTCACAGAGCGCCGCACCTGCCGGGGGGAAGGAAGTCAGCCATGATTCAAGTTGATGAAACAGTCGCCGCATCCGAATTGCAGCGAATCGTCGAGGAAGTGGTGCGCCGGACGCCGGTGTTTGACATTCACACGCACCTTTATCCGCCTGCGTTCAGAGGGCTGTGCCTGTGGGGAATCGATGAACTGGTCAATTATCATTACCTCATCGCGGAATTATTCCGCTCCTCGAGCCTAACGCCGCAGGAATTCTGGGCGCAGCCGAAGGCCCGCCAGGCCGACCTGATTTGGGACGCGCTGTTCGTCAAGAATTCTCCGCTTTCGGAGGCCGCCGCGGGCGTGGTGACAGTGATGATCAAGCTGGGGCTCGATCCCTGCCAGCCGGACCTGAAGCAGGCGCGGGCGTATTTCGCCTCGCTCACCGTGGAGCAGTACACGGATCGCGTTCTGGAAATCGCCAACGTCTGCGACGTGGTGATGACGAATGACCCGTTCAATCCCCTCGAAAAGGCCGCGTGGGAAAGCCAACTGCCTTGTCCGGAGCGCTTCCATCGCGCCCTGCGCATGGACCCGATTCTGAATGATTGGGAAACCGCACAGGCGGCCATGGCGGCGGAGGGATTCAAGACGCACCTGCAACTTTCGCCGCAAATCTCCGACGAAGCACGCCGCTTCCTGGACCGCTGGATCGCGCGTCTGAAGCCGGTCTACCTGGCGGTCTCGCTGCCCCATACGTTCAAATATCCGGATGACACGACACGCACGCGGCTGATTCAGGAAGTCGTGATCCCCACCTGCCGCGAACACAAGATTCCTTTCGCCATGATGATCGGCGTCTCGCGCCAGGTGAATCCCGCGCTGCGCGATGCCGGCGACAGTCTGGGATACGCCGACCTGGGCTCGGTGGAGCGTCTGTGCGTGGAGAATCCCGACGTGCGGTTCCTGGTAACAGTGCTTTCGCGGGAGAATCAGCATGCGCTCTGTGTCGCCGCGCGCAAATTCAGCAACCTGATGCCCTTTGGGTGCTGGTGGTTCCTGAACAATCCTTCCATCGTGGAGGAGATTACGGCGGAGCGGCTGGAGCTGCTCGGCGCAACGATGATCCCGCAGCACTCCGACGCGCGCATTCTGGACCAGTTGATCTACAAGTGGCAGCACGCCCGCCGCGCCATCTCCCGCGCACTCTGCGACTCTTATTCCCGGCTCATTGCCGATGGATATCCCCTCGCCCGGAAACAGATTGAGCGCGATGTGGAGCGGATGTTTTCCGGAAATTTCCGCGCCTGGGTGGGGCTTCCCCCGGCCCAGACCCGCTGAGCGGCGGGCCTCCCTCACGACAGCCGGAGTTCTCAGGACGAGACTGTGCTGGGATCTCTTGTAGCGCGGGTGTCCCCACCCGCGAATCGAGCCAGCCAGAGTCATCAGGACGAAGCCGCGCTGGGATCAGGTAGATTTGCCAGCAGGCCAATCATGGCCAGGCTCGCGCCCGCCGGAATCAGGAAGCCCCACCGAAGGCTTTGTGCATGCGTGGACGTAAAGCCCACCAGCCAGGGCAACGCGGCTCCGCCCAGGGTGGCCAGCGCAAACATTAACCTTCCCGCGCGCCTTGCCTGGTCTCCATAGTGCGATGCCATCATCGAAATCAGCAGGGGATAAATGGCTGCCATGCCGAAACCCGTCAGGGCTGCGCACGCGGCAATCGCCTGAAAGCTGGCAGCATTCAGGAATAGCATGCTGCCCATTGCGGCCACAGCAATCCCGGCGCGGAGCAGAATCCTTTCCGGAAGCCAGCGCAGCGCCAGGGGCGTGACGGCCCTGCCGGTCAGAAGGCTCGCCCAAAAGAATAGAGGGGCAAGTTCCCAGGGATTTCCCGATGAAACTCCTTCGCGCCGCGCCAGAGCGGCTGTCCATCCCCCGAGGGAGTTTTCCGTTCCAACGTAGAGGAAGAAGATCGCACCCAGAACAAAAGTGGCGGGACTGGCCGTCCACAGTTGTTGCGGGGCTTGTGGTGAGGGCGGCGAGGCGGCTGCTGCCGAAATTGTCGTCCCCACACCCAACGAGGCCAGAAGCGCGCAAACCGCCATCGTGAAGAGAAACAGAGGCAACCTCCCGCTGCGCCGAGCCAGCATGACCAGGGGTGCGGAGGCGGTGGCGCCGATTCCCCACGCCAGATTCAGGATGCTCAGAGCCGCGGCCCGCCGGTGCCGGGCGGCCTCCGCCACCCACAGGTTCGCGCCGGACAATGTCAATCCCAGCCCAAACCCCATAACTGCCGCACCCAGCAGTGCGGCGGCCTCAGGAGCAAGAGCCAGCCCCGCAAGACCCAAGGCGATGCTCGCGAAACCTGCGGCCAGCGCCACTCCATACCCGCGCCGCGACACAAGCGGGTCCAGCAGCGCGATTCCCGCCAGGCTGGCGGTAAATTGTGCGATGAAGAAGGCGCCGCCGCGCTCATCCGTGAGCGACCAACGGGCCATCAGGATGGGGAGAAGCGGCCCCAGAAGGGTCGTGGCAATTCCCGTGACGACGATACCGGCGTAGAGGATGGTTTCAGCCGCGCGGCCGGCCGATCCCGGATGCCGGAATGCCGGAAGATTTGTCAGCTCATCGCTGCCCATTTGTTTCCATGAAGGCGGGCCCTTCCCCCGGCTCGGAAATCCTTCCGCGAGGCGTCGCTGTGGATTGACGCACGATGAACCCCGGCTCAACCGCGATTTCAGGAAGGCAGGGCGCGCCGTCCTCGATCCGGTCCAGCAGAGTTCGCGCGGCGAGTTCGCCCATTTCGCGCAGGGGTTGGCGGACGGTGGTGAGGCCCGGAATGCAGTACGCGGCGCTTTGAATGTCGTCAAAACCCACGACGGAAATGTCCTGAGGCACGCGCAAACCCGCCTCATGAATCGCCCGAATGCAGGCGATGGCGCAATTGTCGTTGTAGGCGAACAGGGCCGTGTAGGTCCCTCGCTGGGCCAGCATTCGCTGCGCGAAGGGAAAGGCCAAATCGGGCGTGGCAGTGTCTCCGGAGAGGTGAATGGCCAGGTCCGGCCGCACCGGGATGCTGAGCTTGCGGCAGGCTTCCAGGATGGCCTGCCAGCGGACTTCGCTGTCGGAACTGCTTGCCGGGCCTTTCATCAAGGCGATTTGATCGTGACCAAGCGATTTGAGGTGCTCGAGCGCGAGCCGGGCGGCTGTGCGGTGGTTCAGCACCAGGTTGGTGACGCCTTTCACGCGGCGATGTCCCGCCACGGCCACGGCGGGAAGCGGCAGCGGGCGCCGGATGGAAGTGTCCACGGCGATAAATCCTTCCACGCCCCTTTGCACCAAGAGTTGTGAGTAATGGTCGAGCAGCCGGGGATTGTGCCGGTGGGCTACCGTCAGGAAGAAATACCCGCGCTGCTGAAGGTATTTTTCAATTCCACTGATGATCATGCCGCCGTAGGCGTCGCCAATCTCCTCGGTGATAACCCCGATGGTATGCGTCCTTTTGACGCGAAGCGCCCGGGCAAGGAAATTGGGACGGTAATCCATTTCGCGGGCGGCGGTCAGAATGCGATCCTTGGTCCGCTGGGGGAAGGCGCGGGCCGCCGGAGAATTGTTGAGCACCGCGGAAACGGTGCTGGGCGTAAGTCCAAGGCGCTCGGCCAAAGCCTTGAGTGTCACGCCTGCAAAGGGTCGGGGCGGAGGCTTGGGGTTTGAGTTTCTCATACCCGAGATTCGCACTCTGTCCGCGATGAAGTGCGCAACGGCGCCTTCAATGGGAGGGCTCAGCGCGGGGTGGGCATCTTACCCAGCCGCAGGATTCTACCATAGGAAATTAAAAGCCGGGAAATGGGGCGGAGGAATATTGGGCGAAATTCCCATAGAAAATCGTTATTTTAAGCTTGACAAGGTCGCCGGCGAAGTGTTACAAGGCCTCTACAGCGACCGCTGCCGCCCGGGTTTGGCGGGCTCATGCACCTTGCAATGCAATGGAAATGCCGGGAAGGGGAGTGGGGTGGGTTGCTGAGTCGATAGATTCACCTTGACAAGTTTTTCCCATGCGGATAAATGGTTTGTTTGGTAGTCGAACAAGATTTCATTCGCGCGCGCATCGGCTCGCCTCCACGCGGATGTGTGCTAAATCCGGGGCAGGGCGGACGTGGGGTGCGCCTCCCGCTTGGGGCCGGGAGGGGCGGAGCATGCGCTTCCACCCGTGTTCCCGGCTCAAGTTGAGGAAAGCAGGGAACGTGGCGAGTTCGGAACTAGCCAGGGACATCAATCGCAGCAGCGTGCTGGATTCCATTCGCACCGGCCAGCCGCTCTCGCGAGCGGATTTGGCGCGCCAGACGGGCCTTCAGCGCAGCACGGTTTCGCTGATTGTTGACGAGCTGATCGATGAGGGCTGGGTGGTGGAGGGGGCGTTCGGGCAGTTGCCGCGCGGCCGGCGCCCAAGGTTGCTCTATCTGAATACCGATCGGGCGGGAATCATAGGCATCAACATCATGCCCCGCCAAACCACCATCGCTCTGGCGGACCTGAATGGCCATATTCGCGCGCAGGAATCGATTCCCACCCAGCCCAATCCCAAATCCTTTATTGACGTCCTCAGCTCATACTCGCGGAGCCTGATCCAGCATCATCCGGAGGTCACTTTTGAAGGCATCGGCATCAGCGTTCCGGGGCGTGTGGACTATCGCTCCCAGCGCCTGGAATTCTCCGCCAACCTGGGGTGGCACCGGGTGGATTTGAAGGGGCCGCTGGAGCGCTCGACAGGGCTTTCCGTGCAAATCGAAAACGCCGCCAATGCCTGCGCGCTTGCCGAGGTTTGGTCCGGCCCGCACGAAGGCATGTCCGACCTGGTGGCCGTGACCGTGTCGGACGGGATCGGAACGGGAATCATCGCCAACGGCCACCTGGTGCGCGGCCCGAGCGGAGCGGCGGGCGAGTTTGGGCACGTTTGCATGAACCCCGAGGGCCCGGTGTGCAGGTGTGGAGGCCGCGGATGTTGGGAGGTCTACGCCTCCAATGACGCCGCCATCCGGAATTATTGCGGACAGAAACCCAATCGTTCGAGGAATGCGCGCAAGTCAGGTGACGGCCCGGCGACCAGCTTTACAGACATTTTGTCACTGGCGGAACGCGGCGATCGCGGGGCGGGAAGGGCCCTGGACGAAATGGCCCGTTACCTGGGCCTGGGCACCGCCATGCTGATCAACGGGCTGGCGCCCGCGGTAATCGTATTGGTGGGTGAGGTTACGCGCGCATGGAAGCGCGTGGGACCGATTATCGAAAAGAAGGTTCGCGAATGCGCCCACACTCACGCGGCCACACGCATCGAGCCCGCGGACGACTCAAAGCAGCCGCGCTTGCGGGGGACCATCGCGCTGGTCTTGCAGAAGCATTTTCGCCCGCGGCTATTTGTTTAATGTAGGCTGCTAATATAAAAGAAATTTATTGGTAGTATAAGAAATACTTGCATTGGTCGGGACTTTGGTGCGACACTCCAACAAAGGCAGTCTTATCCGAAGCGCCTAGGGCAGTGGGGGACCTGCCAAGCTGTCCGCGGCGTTTCGACTGAATCATTCGCGCGCTGGGGTCATAGGTCATCGGATTCGGGAGTTGAGTTGTGTTCAGCGACCGAACTCCAAGAAGTGCTCAATCCAACTACTTCAGGAGGGAAACGATGGCACGAAGAGCAGTAAAACATATCGCTGTTTTACTCGGTGCGGCAGTGTTGCTGTTTGCGGGCGTGGCCGTGGGGCAGATTCTATACGGCTCGCTGACCGGCAACATTACCGACGCTTCCAATGCTCCGCTTCCGGGAGCCAAGATTCAGGTTCTGAATGTGGACACCGGCATCTCAACCGATACCACCACCGACAGCCGCGGCGTCTACCTGGTCAATGAACTTCTGCCCGGCACCTATCGCGTGACCATTTCTGCCGGCGGATTTTCCACCGTCGTGCAGGAGGGCGTGGTGGTTGAAGCCAATTCGCAGCGGCGGCTGGATACCTTGCTGAGCGTCGCGCGAGTCAATCAGAAGGTGACAGTGACGGCGGCCATTGAAGCTCTCCAGACCGACCGCACCGATGTCAAGACAGAGATGAGCTCCACTCAGATTGCAAACCTTCCCCTCGGAAACGACAGGAACTTCCAGGCGATATACACCACGATTCCGGGAGTGACTTCGGTCTTTGCTTCACACTCTTTCGCGGGGAATCCCACGCAGTCGCTGGCCTTGCGCGTCTCCGGCGGACTCGATACGTCCAACATCACGTTGATTGACGGGTCGATCGACACCAATTATTGGGAGCAGAACCTCATTGCTTACGTCCCTCCTGAGGAGGCTATCGAGGCCGTCAACATCGTCACCACGGGCTACGATGCGGAGTCGGGAAGCGCCAACGGCGCCATCAGCAACGTGACCATCAAATCCGGGACCAACAGCCTGCACGGCAGCGCCTTTGAGTACAACACGGACAGCGCCTTACAATCCCGGAACTTCTTCACCAATCAACCCGGCATCAGGGTTCCGAAATACGTTTTGAACGATTTTGGAGTTTCCCTCGGCGGGCCGATTAAGAAGAACAAGCTGTTCTTCTTCAGCGATTGGGACCGCTACCGGCTGAGCACTCTGGGAACCTCAATCTCCTCCATCCCCTCGGCGGCCATGGTCGAAGGCAACTTCCAGGGCGCCCTCGGCACCGGAGTCGATTGCGTTACCGACATCGCTGCGGGGTGCATTTTCGATCCCAACACCGGGACCGCGACCGGAACGGGGCGAGTGGCCGTGGGCTCAGCGGCGGATAGTGCTTATAACAATTGCGGCCTGAACGTCATCTGCCCCGCCAATATCAGCAAGGCGTCTTCGTACCTGGCGGCCTTGCTGCCCACGCCGAATTATGGCGCTACGCCCAACGTGCCGGTCAACAATTACTTCTCCGCCGGTGACCTGACCTTTCATCGCGACAGCGTGGACCTGAAGATCAACTACGTCGTCAACGACAAGGCCACGGTCTTTGCCCGCTACAGCGCCGAGCCGACCTTTGTCCTGGATCCTCAGATCTACGGCAAGGCGGGTGGATCGGCCTTGGGCTCCACTTCCCAACCCGGCGACGCCTATGGATTGACCCAGAACACGTCCGCGGGCTTTACGTACACTTTCTCGCCCCACTTGTTATTGGATGGGAACGTGGGATTCACTCGCCCGCGGTTCGCAGCTTACAATACCGACCTCTCCCAGAACTACAGTTCGATCATCACCGGGACGGACGGCACCGGAGCCCTGCAAGGCGGGATTCCGGCTTTCGCTGTTTCCAACCTGTTCTCGGGCCCCGGGGGCAGCGGACTGGGGAACATTGCAGCCTCAAACCCCTTCTTGTTCCGCGACAATCAATACACCCTGGCCGCGAATCTGAGCTGGGTCAAAGGAAACCATAACTTCCGCTTTGGCGGGAACATTCAACGCTACGACCTGAACCGCTTCCAGGGCCAGCTGAGCGTCGGTGTGCGCGGCGGATTCACTTTTACCGGCGGCGTAACACAACTGAACGGAGGACCCTCGAACAACGAATACAATAGCTGGGCAGATTACCTCCTGGGCCTGGGCTATAACATGGACAAGGATTATGTAAACAACAATCCGTCCACCACCCGCGAATGGGAGTTTGCAGGGTATGCGCGGGACAACTGGCAGGTTTCGAAAAAGCTCAGTGTCAATTACGGCGTCCGTTGGGAGTATTACCCCATTCCCACATGGGATCACTATGGCTCGGTCAATTTCAACTGGACGATCGACACCGCTTACATTGGTTGCGTTAACGGTGTTCCGTGCAACGCTTATATGAGCACCGGGCCGGGACAGGTGGAGCCGCGCCTGGGCATTGCTTATCGTCTGACTGAAAAAACTGTCATCCGCACCGGTTATGGGATGAGCAGTGACCCCTACGCCTTGAATTACATGGCATGGATCTATCCGGCGATCCTGTCGCAGCAGTATGCGGGAGGCAACTCCTACAGTCCGGCCGGCTTTACGGGACCCAGCAGCGGCCCCGCGGGTACCTGGTGCGGCCCTACGGCTGCAAACTCCCCAGCGGCCAGCGGCGGCTGCATAACCGCAGGCATCCCCCAGATCACTTTCCCCAGCCTCTCGCAGGGGTCATATACCCTGCCGACCTACCTGGGTACCTACGGTTATCCCAACAAGTACAATCGCGGCTACAACGAGGCGTGGAACTTGTTTGTCGAACATGAATTCGCCCACAACCTCGACGCTCAAATTGGCTATGTCGGGAACCATATGGTGCGCGCGGCGGAGTTCATCAACTTCAACGCTGCCGGACCGGGCGGCGGCAACGCCGGAACTCCCTTGGACGCCAAATATGGGAATGCCAATTCCATGACCATCAATGGCCCCTTCACCGGCGGAAGCTACAATGCTTTGCAGACTCAACTGAAGCGCCGGGTGGGCAGTATGCTGTTCGGTACCGCCTTTACCTGGTCGAAAACCATTGACGACGATGACACCGAAGCCAATACAGGGCCGCAGTGGAACTATTACCAGGTCCTGGACCGCGACAAGGCGCTGGCCGGCTTTGACCAACGGTTCAACTACCTCCTCTACGGGGTGTTCAATTCGCCCTTTGGGAAAGGTAAGAAGTGGACCAACACCGGCGTAGGCGCAGCGTTGCTCGGCGGATGGAGCCTCAGTCCCAGCATTTCCAGGACCAGTGGCACTCCGTTCACCATCGGCGCCTCCGGCAGCAGTTGCAATTGCCCCGGCAATTCCCAGACCGCTGACCAGGTCGGTCCCATCCAAATCCTGGGCGGGCATGGACCCGGCGCACCATACTTCAACACCTCTTCTTTCACGGGAGTTGTGGCTTCGGATACTCCTGCCGATACGACGGTTCGCTTTGGCACCAGCGGCAGGGATATCGTGCGTGGACCGGGTTTCTTCTACATGACTGCTGCGGTGGTTCGCGACTTTGACCTGACGGAGCGTTTCAAGCTGCAATTCCGGGCGGAATGCTACGGTCTTCCCAACAACGCCAATTTCGCCAATCCCGCCGCCACGGCCACCAGCGGTGGTTTCGGGATCATCTCGGGCACCGTCGCCCCATCAACCTCGCCGTATAGCAGTGCGGACCGGCAGATGCGTTTTGGATTGCTCTTGAAGTTCTAAAATGCCTAAACTCGCTAATCAATAATGACCAGGGGCCTCCGGAATATCGGAGGCCCCTTTTGTTTTCCTAACTCGAATCGATTGGGATATGCTCTGGCACTCCCGGGGGAGGCAGCCGGAGATTGACAGTTTCGGGAATCAGCGATAGGCAGATTGTATACAATTGGGGAGCCTCTGGCTTTGCCGGAGAATAATGACTCGAACGCGGGGGTGCGCTCGTGAAAAGATGGATAATTTCAGTCGTCGCCCTGATTTGGGCGTTTTCGCCACTTGCCTGGGGCAAATCCAATCAGGTTCCGTCCTCAAGTTCTCATGACGTCATCTTCCTCGATTCCAATTTAACCATTCTGGTGGGTTCGCAGGAGCCCGCGGCGGTGGCAACCGCGGCGCAAGACCTGGCGGACGATTTTGAAAGGGTACTGGGCAAAAAACCCAGAATCATTTCGCGCAATGAGGACGCCGCTCCCGTAACGATCCTGATCGGGCAATCCACAAATCTTCCGGACACTTTGCGCCCTGCGGGCCTTGCCGATCCGGAGTCCTTTTCAATCTCCGTTGTCACCGCTGGCGGGGCCGCCGGGCCGGCAAAACACGTTGTGCTGCTCGCCGGCGCCGATATGCGCGGCACGATTTATGCGATCTACGAATTCTCAGAGGAATTTCTCGGCATCGATCCCTTTTATTACTGGACCGACCATCAGCCCGCCCGGCGCGCGCAAATCCCGCTTCCCGCGACCCTGAACAAGACATTCCCCTCGCCGGTTTTCAAATACCGCGGCTTTTTTATCAATGACGAAGACCTGCTGACCGGCTGGGCGCCCGGCGATAAAGACCACACGGGAATTTCGCTGGCGGTGTGGAACAGGATTTTCGAAACGATCCTGCGCCTGAAGGGCAACATGATCGCGCCGGGAACGTGGATTTTCTCCGACGAACCGCAAATCAAGCTGGCCGGGCAGCGCGGGCTGATTATTACCCAGCACCACGCCATTCCGCTGGGACTGAACGTGGCGCGCTGGCCCAAGGATGTTCCCTATAATTACACGGCCAACCGGGAAATCCTCGAGCAAGCCTGGAAGGACGCCGTTGCCGGATACTCGCGCGGCCAGGAAATTCTGTGGACCGTCGGCTTGCGCGGCCTTTCGGACGTCAGCTACGTTGCCATGGACCCGAGCCTGCGTGGCGACAACCACGCGCTGGGCGAATTGATCAGTAAAGCCATCGCCGACCAGATCGGCATTGTGCGCGCTTCTTACCCCGACGCAAAATTCATTACCAGCCTGTGGCAGGAGGGCGCGCGGCTGGTTCGGGATGGCGACCTGAAAATTCCTCCTGAAGTCACCACCGTGTGGGCCGACGATGGTTATGGAAACATTCAGGACGGCGGCGAAGTCAGCCAGGGGCAGGGAATTTATTATCACACGGCGATGATGAACGGGCGCGCCAGTCAGCTATCGGAAATGACCCCTGTCGAACGGATTTATTCCGAATTCGGCCGCTACATCAAGGCCGGGGCCACTGCTTATATGCTCGTGAACACAAGCGACATTCGCCCCGTGCCCATGACCACGCGCGCGGCCATGGAGGCCGCATGGAAGGGAGTGCCCGACGCGCCCGCCGGCGAAAGCGCCGCCGACGCCTACTATCATCGCTGGGCTTCCGAGGAATTCGGTGAGCGCGCCGCCGCACCGGTGGCGGAAATCTACAAAGAATATTTTGCCGCGCCCGCCCGCACCGGCGGCCGGGTGGACCACCCCTACGGCGATCAGAATTACCACACCACGGCGCGGCGCATGATCATGAAGTACATGATCGACTTCCCGGTCTATTCCATCTCCGGGCAGGCGCCCAAATGGGTGCAGCCGCGCGCCTTCGGCTCGCCCATTCCGGGAATGCCCGTGCCCTCGCTCGCCCAGAGCGCCAAGGAGGAGATCGAAAAATGCGG
>JASIKV010000094.1 GCA_030049455.1 Terriglobia bacterium | reverse complement strand
GACAAACCCGCAGACCGCCGTCCCCGCGTAGCATATCAATTGGAACGCATAGTTGTGCGATCCAGAAGGAAAAATGACCATTCCCAACAGAACGATCAGCAAAGTGGTGGGGGCCATCGCGAGTTTTACTTTGGTTTTGAACCGCCGCGGCACGCGGATTTTCGTTCTGCAGCTTGGACAACGCCCGGCTTGCAAGTCCTCGACGGTAACGTGTCGCGCGCACTCCGGGCAGGTCATCGGCTTGGCGCTGATCATTGCCGGAGGTTTGTTCTCGGCCATGGAGGGCGTCAGCGTCCGGAGAACAGAAAGGATTCCAGCATGTCTGCCCGGGCTTTTTCGTCGGAAGCGATAACTCGCAGCAAGTCCTGCGCTGAGATCATGCCGCGATAGGTTTCCGTCTGATCGACGACAGGCAGATGGTAGATTCCGTGCTTCTCCATAAGGCGCACGCACTCATCCAGGTGTGCGCTGGGGGAAACAATGATGGGGTGCGAGGTCATAATCTCCGAAACGCGCATCCATGCCGGGCACTTGTTCTCCGCCGCCGCCTTGTCGGAGATGTCGCTTTGCGACACGACGCCCACCAGCGCCCCGCTGGGCGCCAGCACACCTACCGAGCGCACTTGTTTCTCACGCAGGTAACGCGCTGCCTCGTATACGGTCTGATTCTCGGTAATCGAAAAGACCTCGCTGCGAGAGTGAATCAAATCTTCAACTTTCATTTGCACCCCCACCGGTAGGATTCTGACGCCATCTTAAGCCCGAAAATTGTAATCCGCAATGCGAATTGGGCCTTGCCGGGAAAGCTTCCACATCAGGAAGCTGGCTTCTCCTGTGACATTTGACATCGTCCGGGTGAACTGAATCTGAAGGTGTGGGACGTTCCGGGCGCAGCGGTATAACGAAGAATGGCTTACGACTTCTTCACTTCTTCTGCTTTTTTTTCCTCGGTGTTTTGCTTCTTGTCAGAGGAGCCATCCATCTCGCCGCGCATGGCATCCTTGAACTCTCGAATGCCTTTTCCCAGGCCCTTGCCCAGTTCGGGCAGTTTGCCGGGGCCGAACAGAATCAAGACAATCAGCAGAATAAAGATCAGGTGTGTCGGGCTGAGCAACCCTTCCATGCGTTCTTCTCCTTCCGGGCTGAGGCGCGCACCTATTTCTTATCGGAGGTGCCGTCCATCCCGCCGCGCATCGCTTCCTTGAATTCGCGGATCCCCTTCCCCAATCCCTTGCCAAGCTCCGGCAATTTGCCGGGCCCAAACAGGATCAACACGATCAGCAAAATGAAAATCAGATGAGTCGGTGATAGCAACCCTTCCATATTTAGTCTCCTGCCCGTTCCCGATGTAAAGGAACGAGACTCTCAGTTGCATTATAGCCCACCGGGGGGTAGAACCCAATCATGATTCGCGAGTGGGGAAAACCATGTCCTTGGGAGTCTTGCCCTGCAACTGGCATTTCCTGCGGTACAGCGCCGCATAGCTCTCGGTAATGTAGTCGCGTCTGGAAAAACCCAGTTGCCGGGCGACTTCATCGATCCACCGCTGGGGGCCCTCAAGCTCCAGGTAGTTGCCGATGGGCGTTTCGTCAAATACGACGTGAGGCGCTTCCTCAGCGTCGCGTTTCCCGCGGGGCGCGTAGATGGTGCGAAACTTTTCGTAGCAAAACACCTGCCGCAAACCCAGTTGAAGAAGGATCTCAGCCAGTTGATGGCCGTCTTCGACGAAAGTTTCGACTTCGCGCCGAATCTTGTAATCGCGCGAGCCCACCGGCGCGCCCTTGAAGGTCAGCAGGCCCTTGTCGCCGGCAAAACGGATGCGAATCAGGCAGCGCGATTTGCGCAGCCGCAAATCGGGAAAATCGTAAAGGTAGTTGCTTTCAAAATGCCGCCCCCGCACCGGCCGAAATCCCAGCTCCGCCAGCCGCCCGCGGATTTCCCGCGCGTCGCGGACGGCAAGTTTGATTTCCGTTTCGTGGCGATGTTTCATGCAGGAAGGGTGGATGTCCCGAGCTTACGATTCCCGTTCCAGAATGAAATCCGGCAGAGAGTTCAACGCATCCTTGTAAGGTGAGTGCGGGAAGCCTTGCAAATAGCTTCGAGCTTTCTCGGAAAAGTCCTGGGCTTTCTCCCGCGCGGCCTGCAGCGTTCCATAGTGGTCAATCAGATCCAGGATTTCGGCAAAACGGCTGGATCGGAATCCACCTTCCTCCAGAACTTCGGAAACCATCTGAGCCTCAGCAGGCGTGCAGCGTTGCAGGAGATAGATTAAAGGCAATGTCACTTTGCCCTCGCGAACGTCATTGCCGATGGGCTTGCCCAAAACCTCCTCGGAGGAAGTAAAGTCCAGCACATCGTCGATGAGCTGAAATGCCAGGCCGAGGTTGATGCCGTACAAGCCCAGGCGCGATTCCTCTTCTTCGTTTTTTCCGCCCAGCAGGGCCCCCAGGCGCAGGCACGCGGAGAACAGGCAAGCAGTTTTGCGATAAGCCAGCTCCAGGTAAGTCTCTTCGGAAACATCCGCCTTCCGGGAAGAGGTCAACTGAAGCAGCTCGCCTTCCACCATCACCTGTGTGAGGCGAATCAGCACGTCCAGAATTCGAAAATTCCGCTCGCTCAGAGCAATGTTGAAGGCCTGCATGTAGAGCCAGTCGCCTGCCAGCACGCTCATGGGATTGCCCCACCGCGAATTGGTGGATGGCCGGCCGCGCCGCGTGTCCGCCTGGTCGATCACATCGTCATGGACGAGCGTGGCCGTGTGAATCATCTCGACTACCGCACCCAGACGGATGGAAGCCGAGCCCTCATATCCGCACATTTTGGCGGAGAGCAGAACCAAGGCGGGGCGCAGGCGTTTTCCTCCGCCTTCCTGCAGGTATTGGCCGATTTCCGAAATCGGACGAATGCCCGCGGAAGTTTGGACGCCGAACTCCTCCTCCACGCGCGCGAGCTCAGGCCGGACCAATTCCAGCACTTCTTTGGTGGTCAGATTTTTTACGGACGCCAAACGTTACTTCTCCCTCACCCCTTCGGTAAGCCGTGCTGAAACTATTTTGGTGAACAGGCCGGCAGACGCTCCCACAAGTTTAGATAGTCCCATAAAATCCTTCTGAAGGGAAGTGGCAAGTGCGTGGTGAAGCGACTGGCTCCGGCGGCGCTCTTCGACGAAGCCTGTAGCGCAGAGATACGCGCTCTTTGCGTTTCTCTGCGGCTCTTCAGCGACGTGACACCGGGCCCCAAAAACCGCAGAGAAGTCCGTGAGCCGCGGGACACCTCTGCGCTACACCTACCGCTGCAACCTCCTAAATTTTCAGGAAAATCTTCCGGCGGTACATCCAGAACAACACCAGCCAATAGCAGAACAGCACGGCGATGCCTTCCATCAGCGGCTGGAAGCCGGTTCCGAGGAATTCGAAGAAATGCGGGCCAAGGTGAATTCGGAACGAGGTGATGAGGAAGGTCTCCATAAAATGGGCAATGCAATAGGCAGTGATGGAATTCATGCCGATCACCACCAGAGGGAACG
>JASIKV010000093.1 GCA_030049455.1 Terriglobia bacterium | reverse complement strand
GCCGATGCGTCTGAAAAGGGATATTGAATATGCCGGTTTTTTTCTGCGGGCCTCTCTTTCCTCCGCGGTGATATCTTTTCGAGACCTTGTTCGATAATTCTCCCTTTCAACGGCCGGAAGCGAGCTTCCGGCGACAAAGCGGCAGCTTCGCGGCCGCATTCCACGCCGCCATGCACCCTGCTGATCGGAATTTTTCGGGCGAGTGTAGAATGGGGGGCGGGCGAATAACAGATTCTTGAGGGGGCCTTATAGCATCATGCCGAATCGCAGGGAATTCATTTCGAGCCTGGCCGGCGCGGCGGGACTGGGTCTCGCCGCTGCGAAATTTCCAATGGCTGGACAAAACGCGAAGAAGCCTAACATTGTCTTTTTCCTGATTGATGACCTGGGCTGGGGCGACCTGGGCTGCTACGGCGACAGTTTCCACGAAACGCCCAACATCGACCGGCTCGCGAAAGACGGTCTAAAATTCACCAACGCCTACGCCGCGGCGCCGGTTTGTTCGCCCAGCCGTGCGGCGATTCAGACCGGAAAGGCTCCTGCGCGTTTGGGTCTGACGCAATGGATTCCCGGCGCAGTTTTTCCGCACAAAAAACTGCTGGAAGCGCCGCGGCCGACGCATCTGGACTTAAGCGTTCCGACTGTTGCGCGTCAATTGAAGGGCGCGGGCTACCAAACGGCAGCGATCGGGAAGTGGCACCTGGGCGGCGAAGGGTATTTGCCCGAGGAATTCGGATTCGACATCAATATTGCGGGTGACCAGCACGGCTCACCCGGCCCGCCCAACCATTATTTTGGCCCGTTCGACTACCACAACCTCAAGGGCTATACCGACCACGATTATCTTACGGATGTGCTGACCGAAAAGCTCGAACAGGTCATCGGCCAGGCGGCGCCCAGGGGGCCGTTCTTTCTCTACATGGCGGAATACGCCGTGCACCTACCGCGGCAAGCTCGCGCGGCAATGATCGAGAAATACCGGCGCAAGAATGGCGGCAAGGATGAGCCCGATCCCGTCTACGCCGCGATGGCCGAGAGCGTGGACACGGCCCTGGGCGCGCTGCGCGCCACGTTGAGGCGCTCGGGGATTGAGGAAAACACGATCATCATCCTGACCTCCGATAATGGCGGCGTGGGGTTCGAGGGCCGCGACCTGCACCGCATCGCTGACAATGGCCCGTGGCGCGCCGGGAAGGGGTTCCTTTATGAAGGCGGCATTCGCGAGCCGATGATAGTCCATTGGCCGGGTATTACCCAGCCGGGAGCGATGTGCGACGTGCCGGTAACTGGGATGGACTTCATGCCCACGATGCTGAAGATAGCGGGAGCGGGTTCCGCGCCCCCGCCATGCGATGGGCTGGACATCAGCGGCTTATTCCGCGGCGGGCGATCGCTCGACCGCGACGCGCTTTACTGGCATTACCCGCACTACAGCGATCAGGGGGGCACGCCGACGGGCGCCGTTCGCCAGGGCGATTGGAAGCTCATTGAATTTTTCGAGGACGGCCACCTGGAGCTTTACAACCTGGCGCTTGACCCGGGTGAGCAGTACAACTTCGCGTCAAGTTTTCAGGACAAAGCGGAGGAACTGCTCGATAAACTGCGCAAGTGGCGCGAGAGCGTGAATGCGCGCATGCCCACACCCAATCCTGAATTCAATCAGACCAAAGCGGACATGCGAATCGGCCTGCCGGGATGCAGTTGGGATCCGGTGGCAAATTGTCTGGAGGATTAAGCATGCCGTAGGGGCGGCCCTCGTGGCCGTTCCGGGACAGCCGCGAGGGTTGCCCTACGAGATTCCGGCAAGACACAGCCAGGATGGCCGTGCTACGACGCTATTGCACGTCGGAAACCTTGCCGTTTATGAATGTGACCTTCAAGTCTTTGTAAACGTAAATCTGCTTCGCGCCCAGGTTCACTGTTTTATCCGGCTGGCCGAGCGCGGCAACAACTTGATCGATGGTCTGCCCGATTTGAATGTTCACGGGCTGAGCGGGGGCCGCGGGGGCCGCGGGGGCTGCGGCGGGTTGCTGCTGGTCGGCCGGGGCGGCAGGTTGGGCCTGTTGTCCGGCATCCTGCGAGGAGTTATCAACCTGGAAGACCTCGCCGATGGTGTCTTCAATTTTTCCTACGTCGCCTTTTTCCAGGAATCCCGGGGCGAATTGGAAATCCACTTCCGCCTTGTAGTATGTGGGTGGATTCGTCTGATTGCACGTGTCGCATGCCACCACGTCGAAGGCAATTTTCTCATCCTTTACGTCCACATTGAGGGAGGCGGGGTAGACCTTTTCACCTTTGTTGAAAAAGCGTGTGCTGGAAGTGTCAGGACTGCTGGCGTTGCCTCCTCCGGGAATGTGGCTGGCGATCGCGCCGAAGCCATGAAGGCCGCCCTGCTTGCGTCCCTGCACGCACCACCCGCTGGGAGGTTTGAGCGTACTATTCTCATACTTAGCCGGGCAGGGTTTGGGGCTGCTTGAGGGAACACCCAGGATTCCGCCTTTCTGGATCGCCAGGACTGTGCCTTCCTCGAGGACCGTCGGTCCGTTCGAATCGGTCCCCATCTTTACCATTTTGTACTGCGCCTGAAGCTGCTCCAGCACAGTGGGGCCGCCGGCTGCGGCTGGTGCCGGAGCCGGGGTTTGGGTATCCTGCGCGAATGCGGGCGCGCAGGCAATGAATGCCACGCCAAGCAGAGCTATCGCGGCTATCATCGAGTTAAGTTTTCGTCCCATGAAATTGACCTCCTGCGGAAATGCGCGCTAATTCACGCGGCGCCGTGCGTGCGCGGATTAGGGGAATGACCGGAAGCAGGGAGCGTGGGCGGTGTAACGCTCCCTGGGTTACAAATCAGTGTGTTGTTCCGCGTCCGCCCACGGGTTCAAGTTCTAAGACTGCAATCGCCTTCCACAGACCGGCTATTACTGCTGCACCTGTGCGTCGGTTTGATCGGCCTGTTGCTGCTGCGCTTTTAACTGGTCGGCAGCCCCGGAATCCGGAGGCGGCGTTGGTACTTCACCCGCCGTCGTGCCCGTGTCCGGCGCGCTGGGCAAACCGTTCTTGCCCGAGTTGCTGGCCAGGGTGTCCATGCCGGAATCCATCTGCTCGTGGAAATGGTTGTGCATTTCCTGGAGATCGTTCACCCCCACGGTAACCGTTTGGCCGGCAGCGCAATCACCCTTCTTGCTGCTCTGCACGCTGGCATTGACGTTCTGATTTGCATCAGGAGAGTCCGTCAGGCGCATGAGCACGTCGCCGGAGGTAAGCCCGCATTCCTGGTTGCTCGCGGTGGTAACGTCGAGGGCGGTGGCCACCACGAAAACGCGCTCAGAGGGACTCAGCGCGTCGGGAACCTGTCCGCCGGCGGGCGCAGGAGCTGGTGCAGGAGCTGGAGCAGCAGGAGCGCCGGGTTGAGGATTGTTCTGTGCCGCTGCGGTGCGCTCAGCCGCAAGCTGCGCCTGGACTTCATCGGCGATCGCCTGCTTCACTTCCGGGCTGAGGGGTTGTTGACTGGTGGCGTCAGCCGGTCCGGGAGCCGGTGGCGGAGGCGGGGCCTGGCCCGGAGGCGGAGCCTCTGCCTGCTCGCGGCCTGCTTCCACACCTGCTTGATAGGCAGACTGCAAATTCGCCGCGATCATGTAGTCGGTGAGCCATAGCCCTGCGGTCGCATACACTGGGTAGGGCGTGAACCAGCCGGGATAAGCTGCATACCAGGGTGCCCCCACCCAACCCCACGCCGCAGGCCCGTAATAGATAGGATGAACCCAGGGGTGGTACGCCCAGCCATAAAATCCCGGGTGATAGAAGCGGCCCGGAACGTACCCGTAATAGTGATAGCCGCGATAGTCATAACCGCGATAGGCGCGGGAATAAACGTGCCCGTCGCGAACGTAGGTTCGGGCGTAATACGTCCTGCCGCCGCGGCTGAAATAGGGGCGCTGCACGAATCCACCGCGCCGCCCGTTGTTCACAATCAAGCGGCCATTGCGCTCAGAGCTGATGGTCCGTCCGCCGTGAATGCCGTGGTTGATCGTCATTCCGTTGGCATGAATTGAAGCCACGCGGCCATTGGCGCGGGTGGTAACCGAAGCCGTGCGGCCGCCGGGCAAGGTGCGAGTCGTCGTCGAGCGGCCAGCCGCTCCGTGAACCGCTCCTCCTGCCGCGGGATGCCCCGCCATGGCGCCCCCGCCAGGCCTTGCCGACATCGTCGATCCCGGCCTCGCGCCCGTCGTAGTGGTATGCGTCGTGGTCGTCGTCGTGTGGCCCGTCGTGGTCGTGGTATGGCCCGCAGTGGTTGTCGTGTGAGTTGTCGACGTGGTCGTATGAGTGGTCGTCGACTTGGCGGGTGTTGAAGGCTTGGCGGGCGTGCTGGGTTTCTTGTTATCAGCCCAGGCGAGCGCCGAAGCGACCATCAACACCAGAAATGCGATCGACGTTTTGCGGAATTCTTTACTCGGCATAGTTATGCTCCTTGAAAATCTCATGGCTGTAGTGGCCACTTCTACGCGGCTTCACAATTCAGAATGCAAGACGAATGCGCGCTTCCTGATTAGGAATATCCTCCGCCAGGGTTAACACCTGCCTTGCTTGGCGAGCCCAGAAAACGCATTTCTATTTCCTGTTGCGACCCATTTCGACTATGACTTCTTCGTACCACATCGGCGGGGTCAAGTCAATTGCGATTTAGAGGG
>JASIKV010000092.1 GCA_030049455.1 Terriglobia bacterium | reverse complement strand
TCTTGAGTGTCGCAACGTCTGCGAACCCGCTTGCCGACGCGACAACAAGCGCACAAAGAGCGATGATGGTCGATTTCAAAGTCTGCCTCCAAAGAGAAATATGGGGTATCCGGAGCATCTAGGTTAGCACAATTTGGAAATGCCCCTGGGGAGATTCGGCTCCGCAGGCGTCCAGGTCCACCTGGGGGATGGCCGGTCCCGGACGCTCAAAAGGGTTGCGGAAACCAGCCTTTCGGTAGTAAAAGACTGGCATCCATGGCGCAGCACGAAAGCGACTGAATGCAGCCCTGAGCCCGGGCGAAAAACGGAACTGGCCAATCCAGGAGGGAAAAAATGCTGAAAGAATTCAAAGAATTTGCCATGCGTGGCAACGTGCTCGATATGGCGGTCGGAATCATCATCGGAGCGGCATTTGGAAGAATCGTTACTTCCGTGGTGAATGACATCATCATGCCGCCCATTGGTTTGATTCTGGGACATGTGGATTTCTCGAGCTTGTTCATCAATCTCTCAAGAGCCCACTATGACTCCCTGGCGGACGCCAAGAAGGCCGGGGCCGCGGTAATCAGTTACGGTTCGTTCATCAATACGGTTATTGATTTCCTGATCGTGGCGTTTGTGGTCTTCCTGCTTGTGAAGCAGGTGAATCGCTTCATGAAGGTTGCCCCGGCTCCTGCCCCGCCGGCCACCAAGGAATGTCCATATTGCATTTCCGGCGGCATCGATCTGAAGGCCACGCGCTGCCCTCACTGCACGGCGCAGCTTCAGGCGGCTTAAAGAGCGGGTGATTGCCGGGGCGGTGATTCAGCATGTGGAAGTCATCTCCATGAGCCTGACTCCGACGGGGAAACTTGAGTGCCCGCTGCGGTGGTGTGACCTTTACCGCGAGGCGGAGCTCTACAAAGCCGCCATCCGCGTCTACACCAAGCCGTTGTTCATGTGGCGGAAGGCACTCTGCACCTCGACCGATGGCCGCACGCTCTATGACTTCGCGTCGCACGGGTTACGCAGCCTGGATGCGTTGCACCGCGCGCTTTCCCGACGGGAGTTCCGCTATCGCCCCTCCGTCGGCCTGCCCTATAACTTCAACGGCAAGCGCCGCACGCTCTACATCGCTCCGTGGGAAGAGCGCATCGTTGACTTTCTTCTGTACCGCGCGATGACGCGCAAACTGCATGCGTGGTTCTCCGGCAATTCCTACGCCTATCGCGACCGCAGCCTGGGGCTGGACCGCTGCCAGGCGCGCATTGCAGCGCTTCTAAGGGCGCAAACGGGCCCGGTCTACCTGGTGAAGCGCGACATTGCGGATTATTTTGCCAGCGTCGATCATGAAATCCTTCTGTCCAAACTGTCGTGCTTGGTGGATTCCCGGGATTACCTCTTTGAACTGCTGCGCCAGCGCGTCTGTTTTGAATACCAGAATGAATCCGGCGCTCATCGGGCCGGAATCGGGATACCATTCGGCGCAGCGAGTTCGTGCGCGTTCGCAAACATCTACTTGACCGGGCTCGATCGCGAGGTTGAGGCAATTCCGGGCGTTCACTACTTTCGATACGCCGACGACCTGCTGGTGCTGACTGCTTCGCGAGGTTCAGCGCAGGAGGCAATGGATTGTCTCGATCGAAATATCAATGGTTTACGCCTGCGATTCAAGCCCAGCCTTCAGGCAAACCTGGCGCTGCAGGCTGATACTGGCGCGGACAGCACATTCGTTCACGCGCAATGCTTCCGCCACCTGGGATTGCTCTTTCAGGCAGGCGGGGGAGTGGCCCTCTCGCGCGACAAAAGCCGCAAAATCCAAAATCTGTTTCGATTCGCTTTCCGCCGCGCCCGCCGCCGATGGACAAAATGTCCGGACCCGCAGGCCCGCGCACAGATTCTCGTCAAGGTCGCGATGGAGACCCTTCAACAGGGGGTTCGCAACGTGGCCATTCTGGACTATTACCTGAAGCACGTGGATAATGAAGCGCAGTTGGAACGGCTGGACCGCTGGCTGGCCGAGGAGGTTCTGAGCCGCGTTTTCGGCGGGCACAAGAAAGGGCATTTCCGGCGCATAGGGTTCGATCGGCTGCGCGCCATGGGATTGCCCTCGCTGGTGCATCGGCAGCGGCTGATTTGGCGCGGAAAAATCGAAAGTCCGTTTTTTATTTGGCAGAGGGAAAAAGTTACCCGAGCCTTCCGGGGGACGGTTGCCAGGCTGCGTCGCGCCGCGAGCGCGAATGCGGCTTTCTCTCCCCACCCAGAAGCAGCAGCCGGCAATCGCCGGTGAGAGAGGGCGGCTGCCTGTAGATGGGCGTTATTGAAGTCTCGTGGCTAAAGCCACGAGGCGTTTTCTTCAACCGTCCCCCGGAAGGCCCGGCGCAGGACCGGCCATGGTGCGGGCCATGAAGCGCGCCATGGCCGATGGAGAGTGAAAATGTCACTCCTTGATTGGGTCACCGGAAAAATCAACTGCCCGCGTTGCGGCACGAGCGGGGCGAAGGAAATCAATGGGGTGATTCATTGCCCGAATCCTACCTGTGGGTACTTCAGCAAAACCATGGGCAAGAGCGATGCCGCGGCCCCTGCGCCCTCCATTACCGTGGGGCAGAGTAGCGACGCCTTTGCGGGACCTGTTCCGGCGGGATCATTTGCCATTCGCTACCGCAATTTTCGCGGACAGGAGAAGTCTTTCGTCGCGGAAGCGGCATCGGCCTTCCGGCTGAAGAACCACGTGAATGTAAAAGTGGCGCCCAAGGGTGTGCGCATCACGCT
>JASIKV010000091.1 GCA_030049455.1 Terriglobia bacterium | reverse complement strand
CGCTCGATGATATCGGCGCGGAGGAATCCGCAGGGACATCGTTCAGCGTACAGGCATTACCCGCGAAATTCGAGCAGGCCGTGCAACTCCTGGCGGCGAATGAACTCACTCCCGCGCTGCCCGAAGAGGCCTTCAAGATTTTGCAGCCGGAGCTCGCCCGGGCCGTGACGGGCCAGCTCGAGAGTCCGGATTTTCTCACTCATCAAGCCGTTACCTCCGCGCTGTTCCCCAAGGGTGATCCGAGTTTACGTCATGCGACACCCCAGACGGTGGCGGCCCTCTCCCTTCAAGACCTGCGCGATTATTATCAGCGGATCTTCCGCCCCGATCTGGCTGCCATTGTGGTAATCGGCAACGTCAGCCCCGACCAGGCAAAGGCTGTAATTACCAAATACTTCGCCGGCTGGAAGGCGGAGGGTCCAAAGCCGGACACGGATTTGCCCGCCGCGCCAAACAACAAGCCTGCTACCACAGCCGTCCCCAATGCGCGCCGCGTCCAGGACGAAGTCTCTCTGGCCGAAACTTTGAGCATGAACCGGTTCAACCCCGATTACTACGCCCTGCAACTGGGCAATCACGTTCTGGGCGGAGGCTTCTACGCCACGCGCTACTATCGTGATTTGCGCGAGAAAGGCGGGCTGGTCTATTCGGTCTCCTCGTCGTTTGACATTGGCCGAACGCGCGGGATTTACCAGGTGGAATATGGATGCGATCCGCCCAACGTGACGAAAGCACACGCCATCGTCGCGCGCGACCTGAAAGAAATGCAGACTGCTCCCCCCACCGCGCATGAGCTTGAGCAAGCCAAGGCGCTGTTGCTACGCGAGATCCCCCTTGCAGAATCGAGTGTGAGCTCGATTGCCGGTGGTATGCTCTCCAGAACACTCATCGGGCTTCCGCTGGACGAGCCTATCCGGGCCGCGCGCCGCTACATGACCCTCACACCCGAGGAGGTTCGCGCGGCCTTCGCCAAATGGATTCGCCCCGACGATTTGATTCAGGTCACCCAGGGGCCGGCGCCGGGCACGGCCGTGGCAAAACCATGACACGCGCCCCCGAGCTCCCCGCGGCCATTATCTTCGATATGGACGGCGTGCTGGTGGACAGCAACGCCTTCCACCTGCACAAATGGGTCGATCTGTTTCGCGCCCACGGCATACCCTTCAGCGAAGAAGAGCTGCCCAGAATGGTTCTGGGGCCTCCCAATGACGTGACTTTTCGCCGCTACCTGAGCGCGGACCTCACTCCGCGGCAGATTGAAGAGCTGAATGAAGAATTGGAGGCAAACTTCCGCCGCGAGATCGCTCCGCACGCCCGCACCCTACCCGGCGCCATGCGTCTACTGGACGAATGCCGCGCGCAAGGGATCATCATGGCCGTCGCCTCCGCCGCCATGACCCGCAACGTGGACTTCCTCATCACCGCGCTCAACCTGCGGGAGTATTTCCGCGAAATGCTCTCCGCCGATGACATTTCGCGCCCCAAACCTGACCCCGAAATCTATCTGAAGGCCGCGGGCCGGCTGGGCGTCGATCCCCAAGCGTGCGCGGTGATTGAGGATTCGTTCGTGGGCATCGAGGCCGCCAAACTGGCCGGGATGAAATGCCTCGCCGTCGCTACCACCTTTTCCGCCGATGAACTTCGTCGCCACGCGCGCGCGGATTTGATTGTTCCCGGCATGGAATCGGTTTCGCTTGGCACGCTGCAAGGGCTTTTCGACGGGGCGCACTGATGGGGCCCGGGCGTCCCGCTCGTGCCTTTCTTGGCCAGGATGGCCTTGCCACCTCTCAAGACCTTTCACAAAGCCGCCGGGTGAGGGAGAATAGGCCTCATGCATGGAAGCGGCCCTGAGCGAAGGACGATTTTCGGAATCCGCGCCCGGCTCGCGACCCTGGCGATTCTGCTCGCAGGCGTCTCGCCGGCATTGGACCTTCCTTCCGGTGCGATAGCCGCAACGCCCCAGCCCCGCCAAGCGGCAACCCTCCAACCCCCTGCAGCGCTCCACCTCTCCGTCGTGGATGAAAACGGCGCGGCAGTGCCTTCGGCGCGCATCACCCTTACTCCTGGGCAGGGCGCGCCCGTGCGCGGTGAGACCGATTATGCCGGGCGCAAGGAATTTACCCGGCTCGAACCCGGCGCGTACTCACTTCGCGTGGAGAAGGAGGGCTTCTTCGCCGTAACCCGAATGACCGTGCACGTAGGCGAAACCACCGCCGTGGAGGTCAGGCTGAATCACGTGCGCGAATTCACCGAGCAGGTGAACGTGGTCTATTCGCCACCCGCAATCGACCCCGTCAAAACCCAGTCGAGCGAGACGCTGACCAGTGAGGACATCATCGACCTGCCCTATCCCGTTTCGCGCGACATCCGCTACGCGCTCCCCATGCTGCCCGGCGTACTTCAGGATTCCACCGGCCAGCTTCATATTGATGGCGCCAGTACTCGGCAGGTGTACGACCAGATCGATGGCTTCAATGTCGCCGATCCGGCCACGGACCTGTTCCTGACGCGCGTCAGCGTGGACGCGCTGCGCTCCGCAGAAGTGGCCCAAAGCCGCTACTCCACTGAATTCGGGAAAAGTTCGGGCGGGGTCATCAGCCTGCGCACCAGCAACGGCGACAACCACTGGCGCATTACCGGCACGGACCCGTTCCCGGGCCTGGAAGACCGCCGCGGCCTGCACGTGAACAACTGGACTCCGCGCGGCATCGCCTCCGGCCCCATCCGTCCCGGCAAGGCGTGGTTCATGGACGCGGCTGAGCTGGAATACGATCAGACGATTTACACGGAGCTGCCCGCCAATGCCGACCGGTATGCTGTTCTAAGAGGCAGTAATCTCTCAAAAGGACAGGTCAATCTTGCGGATAATAACAATCTCACCGTCAGTCTGCTGATCAATTCGCTCTACTCGCCGCACTCGGGGCTCGATCCGCTCGACCCCATCTCCACGACCCAGCGGTATTCCACCAACGCCGTCCTGCTCAACTTCAAGGACCAGCACCTTTTCCAGAACGGCTGGCTGCTGGAGGCCGGGTTCCAGACCAGCAGCTTTTACACACGCCTGGTGCCCCTGGGAAGCCAGACCTACGTCATCAATCCTAACGGCACCAGCGGCAACTACTACCTGACGAATCACGGGGAGGGCGGCCGAAACGAGATTATCGGCAACGTTTTCGTCCCGCCCCTGCACAAAAAGGGAAAGCACGAAATCAAAATCGGCATCGATATCGACCGCGTCAGCGACTACGAGCAGTACACCCGCAATCCCTACGTGGTGGAAAGCGCCAACGGCGTGCTGACCCGCAGCGTGAGCTTTACGAACGCTCCGCCCTTCACGCGCTTTGACGTGGAGGAAGGCGGATACGCTCAGGACCGCTGGACGATCAGCCCGCGTTGGCTGGTTGAGCCCGGCGTGCGATTCGATTCCGACTCCATCGTTCAGAGAGCGGAGGCTTCCCCGCGCATCGCTTCCGCATTCCTGCTGAAACGCGACGGCAGCAGCAAAATTTCCGCGGGCATCGGCGTCTACCGCGACGCGAGTAATCTGGATATCCTGACGCGCTCGCTGAGCGGCACGCGCACGGACTCCTTTTACGACCCCACGGGGACCTTTCTCATTCTGCCTCCCGTGCTCAGCACCTTTACGGTTGATCCCAATCAACTGCGTTTCTCCATCGTGAACAACGCCAGCGCGGCGCTGGAGCAAAAACTGCCGCGCACCACCTACCTGAAGATCGAGTTGATGGACCGCCGGGCGCGCGACATCTGGAGCTTCGTCAATCCCGGCGCTTCCTATTCGCCCACCGGCCCGTTCAGCGGGAACTTCATTCTCACCAACGGCCGCCAGGATCGCTATGAATCCGCCAGCGCAACGTTTCGCCACGTCTTCAAGCAAAATCATGAAATTTTTGTCGCCTACACGCGGGCGCGCGCGCTGACCAATGCGGACTTCACCTACAGTCTGGACAGCGTGCTCTTCAGCCCGCAGGCGGGAGGTCCCCTCCCCTGGGACGCGCCCAATCGCGTTGTCGCGCACGCCTTTCTGCCCTTGACTCACAAGATTGATGCAGCCTATACGCTCGATTGGCGCACCGGCTACCCGTTCACGCTGTTCAATGACGCGGAGCAGATCGTGGGCGGGCCCTACTCGGAGCGCTTCCCCACCTACTTCTCGCTCGACGTCAGCATGGAGCGCCGGTTCACCATCTTCGGCTTCCAATGGGCGCTGCGGGCAGGAGTCGATAACATCACCGACCGCGGAGATTATTCCACGGTAAATTCCAACGTCGATTCGCCCGAATTCCTTACCTACTCCGGCGCGCTGGGACGCTCATTCATTGCGCGAGTTCGTCTGCTGGGAAGGAAGTAGCGTGGGGAGCTCGGCCGTCGAACCGGCGGTGGAGAGAGTTGTAGCGCGGGTGCCCCCACCCTCGACGGCTCAAAGCCCGGGGGCAGCCGCGCTAGAGGAAGAGGTGTCCGCTATGGACAAAGGAACGGTGCGCGTATAGGATACAGCCCAGCTTCGAAATCGCCTCATCCAGACGGCAAAGGAGATCTCGCTCATGGCGGTCCCAGCGTTGGCATTTGCTTCCAGCGGTCATATTTCCCCTATTCTTCCGATTGCTTTGGTGCTAGTCGGTGTCATTCTGTTCATCGTGGGCTTCGTGAAGTATCGCAAATTCCGGCTGCTGGTGGACACGCCGCGCGTCCCCATTCGCAGCGTATCGATGGGTCTTTCACACGTCGCCGGAACCAGCGTGGGCGGCCAACCATTAACCAGTCCATTAACTCAAGTACCTTGCTATTATTTCGAAGTGACAGTTGAGAAGCAGGTGAAGAAGGACAATCAGGAAACCTGGGAGCGCACGCACCACGAGCGGGCGGAGGTGCCGTTCTATCTTCAGGACGAGACCGGGACGATTCTGGTGAACCCGCAGCAGGCGGAGTACAACCTGCCGCGTGCTTTCTGGGGCGAGTTGCGCCCGCCCGCGCTGATCTCCCTCGGTACGGCCCCTCGCAAGGTGGATCCGGGGCTGGGTGTGCCGCCGCCGACGGACGACCACCTGCGCAATTATTTGAACGGCTCATTCAACCAGATGCGCGCCGCCGTGCAGGGTTCCGGCATGCCCGGAGCGGGAATGATCGGCAAAGGCCTGGCCGTCGCCCAAAAAATGCAGATGATGGGTGTTTCGGTGGGCGCGGGCGGCGTCAGCTTCGACTTCGGCAACCACGCCTATCGCTTCACGGAGTTCGTTCTCCCCGCCGGCCGCCCCACCAACGTGCTAGGCTCCTGCGCGGAGAATCCCACGCCCGCCAACGAAGGCGACCGCAACTTGATCCAGAGGGGCCAGAACGAAAAAACCTTCCTGATTTCCACGAAGAGCGAAGAGAAACTCGAGGGCAGCCTGAAGATGCAGGCCTTCGTAATGATTTTCCTCGGCGCGGTGCTGATTCTGGGCGGAGCGGCCGTGGGGCTGTACTCCGCGCACATGCTCTAGGTGTGTCCTGCGGAACCCACACTGACTTCCTAACAGCTCTAAATATGGATGCTCATAGAGAGAGTATTTCTCCGTGGTTCTCTGCGTCCTCTGTGGTGAGGACTCTTTGAGTGGGGTAGCGCAGAGTCTCGGCCCTTCAGAGACTCTGCGGCTTTTGGCCTTTCGGTTGAAACCACAGGTGCCGGCGGTATAATCCGCAGGCATGTCGCGCTCCCGAAGGCGGGCCAGGCAAACCGCGATCGAAACCAAGAGCCGTTCCGTCCGCAGCGCGTCTTCGCCGTCGGCGCAGACCCACCCGCCGGGTTCCCCACCTTCCATCGCGAGGTCAGCCTTCTCCGAGCGGACTCTGTGGGTTTCATTGGCGCTGATTGCGGCCAATTTGATCGTGTATGCCCAGGTGTGGGGCCACGACTTTGTGAATTATGACGACCCCGACTACGTCACGGACAACCCGATCGTCTCGGAGGGTCTGACGCGACACGGAGTCGCATGGGCATTCACCACCTTCCACTCTTCCAACTGGCATCCGCTGACCTGGCTTTCCCACATGTTGGATGTTCAGCTCTACGGCTTGAACCCCGGACCGCACCATTTCACCAACCTGCTCCTTCATATGGCCAATACTCTCCTGCTGTTCTGGCTGCTTCACGCAATGACCGGGGCATTGGGCCGGAGCGCCTTTGTGGCGGGATTATTTGCCGTCCATCCGCTCCACGTGGAGTCGGTGGCCTGGGTGGCGGAACGCAAGGATGTGCTGAGCACGCTGCTCGGGTTGCTGACGCTCTGCGCCTACGTCGGCTATGTGCGGCAACCTCGGCTGCGCCGATACGGCCTGGTTCTTGTCCTTTTTGCTTTGGGATTGATGGCCAAACCGATGTTGGTAACCTTTCCCCTGGTTCTGCTCCTGCTCGATTTCTGGCCCTTGCGGCGAATCGCGTTCGGTTCGAATCCCCCGGGCGCAGCGGAACCCCGCCGCGACTGGCAGCGCCAGGCCTTCCGGCTGATTTTGGAAAAAATCCTCTTGCTGGCGCTCGGTGCGGCCTCAAGCATCGTCACCTTGGCAGCCCAGCGGCGAGGGGGATCGGTAACGGACCTCGCAATGCTCCCCTTGAAATTTCGTGCCGCCAGCGCTCTGGTGTCGTACGCCGCCTACATCGGCAAGATGCTCTGGCCGGCGCGCTTGGCGGTGTTCTATCCCTATCCCCGGACGCTGCCCGCTGCGTGGGTGGTGGGGGCCTTGCTGGGTTTGCTGGGCATTTCGATTGCGGTCATGAAGGCGGGCCTGCGCCACCCCTATCTTCCGGTGGGTTGGCTATGGTATCTGGGGACACTGGTTCCGGTCATCGGACTCGTACAAGTGGGAAGCCAACTGAGGGCAGATCGCTATACGTATGTCCCGCTCATCGGGTTGTTTATCATCGTAGCGTGGGGGATTCCCGA
>JASIKV010000090.1 GCA_030049455.1 Terriglobia bacterium | reverse complement strand
CCGATCTTATTTCCGTAGGTCGTGATTCGAGCAAGATCGTTTTCGTTCCCGGCGGCCAGGAGCGCGCCGGAGCGCAAAGCGGCGCGCATAAAGGCCCCCGTCTTGGCAGAGTGGATGTATTCCAGGCGCGCGGCGTCGCCGGTGTTGTCAGTGGTTTCCATGTCGGCCACTTGGCCGCCGACCATGCCGCATATTGTTCCGATGGCATGGGCGAGCTCGTAAATGACGCGCAGGGTCCGGTCGGATGCGCCGTTGCTCGCGCCGGCGATGGATTCAAACGCCAAAGTGAGCAGTGCGTCGCCGGCCAGGATTGCCGTGGCCTCGCCGAATACCACGTGGGAAGTGGGCTTGCCGCGGCGCAGATCGTCATTGTCGAGCGCAGGCAAATCGTCGTGAATCAGGGAATACGTGTGAATCAATTCCAACGCGCTGCCCACGCGCAGCAGAATGTTTTTCTCGCCCGCGAGAAGGCGCCCGGCCTCCAGGCAAAGTGTGGGCCGCAGGCGCTTCCCGCCTGCAAAAATGGAATAGCGCATCGCCTTGTGAATGCTCGGTGGATATTCCGTCTCGGGCGGAAGGATGCGCTCAAGCTCGGCGTCCACTAAGGCCCGATTTTGCTCCAGATGCAGGTGGATTTTTTCCATTTCGTCCATGTTTGAGAATTGTCGATCCGGATGAAAAAGTGAATTCTGGGTGAAGCCTTGGCATCAGAATTCAGAATTCATCGGTCAGGATTCATGATTTAATCTGCTTCCTCGTCCGCGAAAGGCTCGGGCATTACTTTTCCGCCAGCTTTTTTGGTCAGAATCTCCACGCGTCCCTCTGCCTCATCCAATTGCTTCTGGCAGGATTCAGAAAGCTTCATGCCTTCCTCATAAAGTACCAAAGCCTTCTCGAGCGACAGGTCCGTGTCCTCAAGCTCGTGCACGATGGCGTCGAGGCGCGCCAGATTCTTCTCAAACGGTTCCGGCTTTTCATTCTTCGCGGGTTGGGGCATAGGCGGCCTTGTCGTTGATCAGTTTTCGGTCGTCGGTGCTCGGCGAAACAAAGCGCATAGGCTTCGCGTTCGCTGAAAACTGATAACTGCCAATCGATAACTTCATTTTTGAATTCTATCACGGCTGGACCGCGGAAGCCCCAGCCGGCCGGGTTCCCAGCGCTTGTGCGACCTCAACAGCCATGGCATAGCGCCCGAATGGCGCGGTGATCTGCACACCCTGCACCAGCGGCTGCACTGCCCGCAGAGTTTCCTGTGCGATTCTCAGGCCCTCCTGCCGCGCGCGCTCGCCGGAATCAACGGCACGCATCCGTTCCATCACCTGGGGCGGGACGGAAGCTCCCGGCACTTCATTATTCATAAATTCGGCATTACGAAAGCTCGTAAGGGGACAAATGCCGGCAATAACCGGAGTGTTGGGGGCGAAAGCGCGCAATCTCTCCAGAAATGTTTCCAGCTGCTCCACCTGAAAGACGGGCTGAGTCACGGCGAAATCTGCGCCCGCCTCCACTTTGGACTTGAAGCGCTGAAGCTCCTCATTCGGGTTAACGGCAGACGGATTGATGGCCGTCCCGACCAGGAACGTGGTCTGCACACCGAGCGGATTGGCACCCACGTCCAGGCCCCGGTTCAGGTTGCTGACCAGATTAACCAGGCCGACGGCATCCACCTCAAACGCGCCGCCCTCAAGCCCCGTTTGGTATTGAGGAGCGTCGCGCGTCAATGCCAGCAGATTACGGAGGCCGAGCGCATGCGCGCCAAGCAGATCGGATTGGATCGCCAGCAAGCTGCGGTCAAGCGAGCTGTAGTGCAGCAATGCCTCAATGCCCGCGCGCTGCTGGAGAAGCACCGCCATCGTCAGCGCGCTCATGCGCGCGGTTGCCCCCGATCCATCGGGAATGTTGACGGCGTCGATACCATGTTCGCGCAGATACTGCGCCCCCTCCACTTCTTTCGCGGCATCGCATCCCTTGGGAGGAACCACTTCCACCAGAACTGCGAACTCGCGGTTGGCCAGCTTTGAGGCCAGGCGCGAGCGGCCTGCAACTGGAACCACGGACATTGCGTGGCTTGGCTGGGCGGCGATTTCCACGGATGTCCGCGCCCGTTGCGGGCTCAGGGAACGGACGGCTGCCTTGATCGCCTTGATGTGTTCAGGCGTCGTGCCGCAGCACCCGCCCACCAGGCGAACCCCGGTCTGGATGAATCGCCGCGCGCAGCCGGCCATGTATTCCGGCGAGCAGAGATAGACACTGCGGCCTTCCACGGTGCGGGGCATGCCGGCGTTGGGTTGGGCAGAGAGCTTCCTTTCCGTAACTGCGGCCATGCGTTCCAGCGTCTCCTGCATGGCGGCAGGGCCGACACTGCAATTCACTCCAATCACGTCTGCGCCCCAATCGTCCAGGGCGCGCGCGAAATCTTCCGGCCGCGTTCCGCTGGGCGTGCTGCCGTCCGCCTGAACGGTCATTTGCACAACAATGGGGAGCTGGCAAACCTCGCGCGCCGCCAGCAGCGCCTGGTGCGCTTCGCTTAAATCCACCATGGTTTCAATAATGATCAAATCAACGCCGCCTTCCAGCAGCGCAGTGATCTGCTCGCGAAATGCCGCGCGCGCGTCTTCCAGGGAGGTAAGGCCGAGCGGTTCAAGCCGCGTGCTGAGAGGACCGACTGATCCCGCGACGTAAATCTCGTCGCCCGCAATTTCCCGCGCCAGTCGCGCACCCGTCAGATTGAATTCACGCACCTTGCTTGCAAGGCCAAAAGGTTGCAGGCGAAATCGGTTGGATCCAAAGGTATTCGTCTCCAGCAGCTCCGCGCCCACTTTCGTGTAACCCAGGTGGACCTCTTTAACGAACTGCGGCGCGGAGACATTCAGTTCGTCGAAGCATCGGTCCAAGGAGATTCCCTTCGAATACAACATCGTCCCCATGGCGCCGTCACACACCAGCGGCTTGGTTTCAATTCTCTCGAGAAAGGGTTTCCGCATCCTTTTACTAATCTAGCATAAGTGATGTCGAATGGGCCGGAACGCAAGCACGAATCGGCGGGTGCGAAATAATTTCCGGGGACTATTGCAGGTCTTATTCAATCCGGTGGCTTGCAGTTCGCCCGGAAGGGTGGGGGATTTCGAGGACCATCACAAGGGCATCTTCACTGGGATCGTGATAATAATCAGGACGCGTGTATTCCAGTCTAAATCCAGCCGCGGCATAGAATCTGCGGGCGGGCTGATTGGACGGGCGAACCTCAAGAAAAAGCTTCCTCGCCCCGGATTCCTGAAGCTGTTGGATCACCCTTGCAAGGAGCGCCCGCCCGATCCCTTTCCGCCGGTGTGAAGAATGTATGACGAGGTTGCGCAATTCCGCTTCGTCCAAAA
>JASIKV010000089.1 GCA_030049455.1 Terriglobia bacterium | reverse complement strand
ATGTTCGAGCCGGAGCCCACCGACACGAACATCTTCTTGCCGTCCGGAGTGAACTGAATGTCACGCGTGGAGTGGCCGCCCGTGGGCAGATCGATCAGGTGTTCTGCCTGCCCGCGCGCGTGCAAGTCGCCGTTGCGATACGGAAAGCGCATCAACTCATTCGTGTCCGCCACATAAACCCATTGTGGATTCGGCCCCGGCGGATAAAAGTTGATGCCGAACGGCTGGTTCAGGCCGGAGGCAAAAACCTCAGCCTGTGCGGGTTTGCCGTCCGCAGTGATACCGCGATAGATCCATACTCTTCCGCCTCCGGTTTCAGCAAGAAAGACATCGCCATTGGGCGCAGTGCGCATCAGGCGGGGAGTATGCAATCCCCCGATTGCGAATTGCTCCACCTTGAATCCGGCGGGAACCTTTGGCCAGGCATTTTCGGGTCGGGGTACCACCTGGGGACCATTACCGGATGAGGAAGTAGCAAAAGGAGCCGGCAGGTCAGCCAAAGTAATCTTGTGCATTTTCCCTGGCTCTTCAAAACGAAAGTCGGTAAACGGAGGCGTAGGCGGTGGTGCATCCATGCCGGCGCTAGCCGCTTCCGCCGCGGTCATGCGAACGCGCGGAGAGCCGGGTTTCCCGCCGCCCAGCACTCGGATGAACCGGACGATCTCCCACCGCTTTTGCTCCGGCAGGGACTCCCATGATGGCATGCCGTTTTCCATGTCACCCTTGGTGATGTACCAGAACAGCTCGCCATCCGAAGCGCCCTGCGATGGGCCAGTCGCCAATGCCGGAATGTTGCCGGAGCCTTCGCCATTGGGGCCGTGGCACTTCGCACAGCGGTCAGCGTAATCGGGCGCGCCGGCCGCTGGCGGGCCTGAGTAAGGGTTAATTGTTGTCTTCGCCGATGCCGGGGCGTTGTGAAAAGCCCGAGTCTGCGCAGGTGATGCAGAGAGCCGAAGAAGGAACAGCGCCAAACACGCCGGCGCAACGAAGACTAAAATGCGTCGAGTAGCTCTCAAAGTACTAACCTCCCCAATGAAGCATTTTTGATTTCAGAGTATCACTGGAAATCCCGGGCAGAATCGGCTGGATTCCATCATTCCCTCAGGGGGCACACAAATCTGTATGAACCCGTGGAGTGCTCCATCTCATATCGACTCAAATCGAAGCGAACCAGTATACTGAAAATGAGCGGAGGCTGCCATCGGGCAAGCCTGTCAGGCTCGCGACAATGCTTATCTATTTTCTGGCTTTCGTGGGCGGCATCCTGACGATTGTCAGTCCCTGCATTCTGCCGGTCTTGCCGTTTGTGTTCTCGCGTGCGGATCAACCGTTTCGGCGGAGTGGCCTGCCACTTCTCATCGGCATGGCGATCACTTTTGCCGCTCTTGCCAGCGTTGCAACCGTGGCGGGCGCCTGGATCGTCCGCGCCAACCAAATCGGAAGAGGGCTCGCCCTCGTGGTTTTTCTGGCGATGGGTCTGGCGCTTGTCTTTCCGGCGATTGCCGAAACTCTTTCGCGGCCGTTCGTTCGCCTGGGGGAGCGGATCCAGCATAAGGCGGATGCGGCCCCCAATATCGTTCAGTCTGCATTGCTGGGCGTGGCCACGGGGTTGCTCTGGGCTCCTTGCGCTGGCCCCATTCTGGGACTTATTCTAACCGGCGCCGCCGTGCAAGGCGCAAGCGCCCAGACCGCGATCTCGTTGTTGGCATTCGCGGTGGGAGCAGCACTCTCCATGGGTCTTGCGCTGCTCGCCGGAAACAGGGTGTTTATGCTCATGAAGCGTTCGTTGCGAGTGGAAGAATGGATTCGCCGCGGACTGGGAGCCGCGGTTCTGTTGGGCGTCATCGCCATTGCCTTTGGATGGGACCAGGGAATCCTAAGGCGAATCTCCCTGGCCAGCACCACTGGTATTGAGCAGAACCTGGTGGATCGCCTGCACCCGGCGAAGAATGCGACCGCCGTGAGCACCGATGCCACGCAAGCGCAGCCGTCGATGACTATGATGGCGGCCAAGAATGCCCAGGCGCCGCTGCCCGTGGAGGGAACGATGCCGAGCCTGGATGGCGCCGTGGCCTGGCTGAACTCTCCGCCGCTCAGCCCGAAGGATTTGAAGGGCAAAGTGGTGCTCATCGATTTCTGGACCTACTCCTGCATCAACTGCCTGCGCTCGATTCCCTACATTCAGGCCTGGGCGGAAAAATACAAGGGCGACGGCCTGGTGGTGATCGGCGTCCACACGCCGGAATTTGCGTTCGAAAAAGATCGGGCCAATGTCGCACACGCCGTCGGTGAATTGAAAATTACCTACCCAGTTGCCATCGACAGCAATTACGCCATCTGGAAAGCCTTCAACAACGAGTATTGGCCAGCCCACTACTTTATCGACCGGCAGGGAAAGATTCGGCATCACCATTTTGGCGAGGGTGAGTACGATCAGTCGGAGCGCGTCATTCGCCAGCTGCTGAAGGAAGGCAACATGCCGCTGGCGGTTACCGGCCTGGTGGAAGTGGATGGCCAGGGGGCGCAGGCTGCCGCGGATATTGATAACGTGGGGTCCCCCGAAACGTACATTGGTTATGAGCGGAGGCAGAACTTCATGTCTCCCGAAGCCCTCAAGAAGGATTCCGGCACGGTCTACACTTCCCCCGGCCGGTTGAACGTGAATGAATGGGCGCTGGCGGGCAAATGGATCGTCGGAGATGAGCGGGCGGAACTGATCGCCGCGCCGGGCAAAATCATATTCCGTTTCCACGCGCGCGATCTGCACCTGGTGCTGGGACCGGCCAAGGGTAACAAACCCGTCCGGTTCCGCATCCTACTGGATGGCGCTCCACCCGACGCTGACCACGGAACGGATGTGGATACCCAGGGCAATGGAACCGTGAAGGAATATCGTCTCTACCAGCTAATCCGGCAGAAGGGCAAAATTGAAGACCGCACGTTCCAAATCGAGTTTCTCGACCCGGGAGTGCAGGCCTTCGCATTTACGTTTGGTTAGTTCGGCGGATTTAATTGGACAAAGGAGTCAGCATGAGACAGACGAGCGGCAAGAACGCTCATGGCCAGCGCAGCCTGGGGCGCAGGCAGTTCCTCCTCGCATCCGGCGCGACCGTCGCGGGGATGGCGATTTGGGGTTATGAGCACGCGGGCTTCGGTCGAGTCGATGCCGCCGCCAAAGAGCCGAAACAGGTGAAGATCGTCGACTTTACGGACGCGGGCGAGCGCAAGGGAATCGTTCTGGTGCCCATGATCCAGAAGACTGACGCCGAATGGAAGGCGCAATTGTCTCCCGCCTCATATCAGGTGACCCGGCACGAAGGAACGGAGGCCCCATTCACGGGCGCAAATCTCAATGTCCATGATAAAGGGGTGTTCCGCTGCATCTGCTGCGACACGGCCTTGTTCAGCTCGGGGACGAAATTCGAATCCGGCACGGGCTGGCCAAGCTTCTGGCAGCCCATCGCGAAGGAAAACGTAATCGAGTCGCTCGACACCAGCTTGGGGATGGAGCGAACCGCTGTCTCCTGCCGGCGCTGCGAAGCCCATTTGGGGCATGTGTTTGACGATGGCCCGCAACCCACGGGCCTGCGCTATTGTATGAACTCTGTAGCCTTGCGTTTTGCGAAGGCCTCGTAGCAGGGGCCGTCGAGAAACTTCCGGAGCAGATAAAGCTTTGGCCGGTCGCCCTGTTTAAGGC
>JASIKV010000088.1 GCA_030049455.1 Terriglobia bacterium | reverse complement strand
GCTCTTGCGCACAGCACGCTGGGCGCTACCGAGGAGAAGAAAGGCGACCGTGCCGCGGCTCTTGAGGATTATCGCGCCGCCTATACGATTGACCCCTCGAACGTGCAATTCAAGGAGGCGTTCGACCGCCTTTCCCAGCCGGCTCCTGCACCGGCTGCGCCGGCCGGGCCCGCGCCTGTTGCGCCGGTGGCCACCACCCCAACAACCTCCACGGGGGGCGGCGCGCCCTGCGTCATCCTGAAGCGCATGGGCCCGGCGGACGAAGTTACCAGCCACTTCTACTCCTGGGGAATTCGCGGCAAGCAATTCCAGTATGTTGAGGGCACATTTCCGGCCGGAACCAAGTGGCATGGACGCCTGACCGATAACGACGTTCGCGGCATCCAGTTAAATGGCGGCAAGTTCGTGATTCTTGAACCGAAGTACTCGGACGCTGATCTCGATCAGGCGCGAAGGTCCTGCAAAGCCCAAACCAGCAATTGATTCAATCGTTTTCCGGAATGCGATTGAGGGAACTCATCGATTCCCCCTCGCGCGCCTCCGGAGGAGACTGCATGAAAAGAACACGAATCATCCTTGTCGCCACAGTAGTTATCTCGAGCTGGTCTCTGTGGGGACACACGGGCAGTTCCGCCGCGCCGATTCCAAAGCCAGGCGGAAATGATGTGAAGTTCGCAAACACAATGGCACAGCAGATTGTCGCCAAGGAACGTGAGGGGTTGGAAGCCCTGAAATCCGGCGACCTGAAAACCTTCGGCGACCTTACCGCCGATGACGCCGTCTTCGTGGATGCCGCCGGACCCACAGGCAAGGCGCAGGTGCTCAAGAACGTTGAAGGCTTCAAGCTTGCCGATTACACGATGGACGACGTGAAATTCGTCCCTATCTCCCCGAAATCCGGCCTGATCTCCTATACCACCAATGAAAGAGGAATTTCGCACGGACACGAATTTGCCATTCAGGTCTACGTGTCATCCGTCTGGGCCAAGCGCAGGAACAAATGGCTATGCGTGTTCAGCCAGGAGACGGCAGCCAGGAAGCGCCAATAAAACTACCTTAGAAAATTTCCTCTATCGGATTTTTCCCCGCGCGGCAATCTTCCAGCAGCCGACTGCTTCCCCCTTTCGCAAGGTCACAATCTCATCGTGCATATTCACGGCGACGCAGACGTGATTGGGGATGATGGTCACAACTTCGCCCACGTGGAACCTGTGCTTTGACGAGGTTGTGTCCACCAAGCCATGCTCTTCGTTCAGCTTGACGATGGGCGCGTCGGGCGCTTCGACAATATACCCATAACCGGTTTTCGGACCGGCGCTCATCACGTCGGAGGTTAGCGTCTTGGAGCCTGAGTCGAGAATGGCACGGCCGGGAACGGCGGTTGAAACCACGGTCGCGACGACGCGCACTGCGCAATCTTCCAAGCGGCAGGCACCCTGGTGGTATGTGTTCAAATCGTTGTAGACGTACGTGCCGGGACGAATCTCCGTGAGCCCGGAAATCAGGTGCGCAAATTCGAGAGAAGGCGTGGAGCCGCCGGAGACGATTTCGACGGGCATACTCTCGGCGCGAAATGCGGCAAGGGCGCGGTCCACGCGCTGGGCCACTTGCTCGGCCTCCGCCCGGCGCTCCTCGGGCGTTCCCCAGACGTTTCCGAAGTAGCTCATCAGGCCGCGGAACTTCAGACCGGGAAGCTTCGCAATCGTTTTCGCCAGGGCCACCACTTGCGGTCCCGGCTCCAGCCCGCACCGCTTTCCGCCCGCATCAAATTCGACCAGCACGCCGAGCGTGCCGCCCTGCGCCGATGCGGCCCTGGAAAGTTCATGCGCCGCGGCCTCCGAATCGATCGCGATCAGTATGCGCCTCGCGCGGGCGAGCGTTGCCAGCCGGCGGTGCTTTTCCTGCCCCATGATGGGATAGGCCACCAGAATGTCGTCAAAGCCCGCGGCCGCAAATACTTCCGCCTCGCCGACTTTTGCAACCGTCAGGCCGACCGCGCCTAGCGCCAATTGCCGGCGAGCGACTTCAACCGTCTTGTGGGTTTTCGTGTGCGGGCGCAGGCTCACCCCCTGCTTGCGGCATGTTTCCGCGACGCGTTCCAGGTTTCTTTCCAGAACGTCCAGGTCGACCGTCAGCACGGGAGTGGAAAGCTCATTGGCCAGCATTCAAACCTCGGGTTACTTCTTGCGCCGCTTCTTGAGGCGCGCGATGCAATCGATTTCGATCCTGATTTTCGGCAATTGCACACCCACCGTGGTGCGGGCGGGCTGGTCCTCCGGAAAATACTGTTTATAAACTTCATTCATGGCGGCAAAATCATTCAGGTCCGCAAGGAATACACCCACGCGTACAACCTCCTTCAGTGAACTCCCGGCCGCTTCAAGAATGGCGCGAATGTTTTCAAGCGTCTGCCGGGTTTCCGATTGAATGTCGCCGTATTCGAACTCGTTGGTCCGGGGATTCACGCACGCCTGGCCCGCGACAAAAACGAAACCATCCGCAACGATCGCTTGCGAATAGACACCTTTGGGTTTGGGAGCATCGAAGGTTCTAACGACTTTGCGCATATTGTCTCCTCGCCTGCGGCGGAATCCTTTGGTTTTCCCCAAAGTCAGAAAGTATAATGACCCACCCTTGATTGGTAAAGGCTGCTCCGTTCGACTTCTTATGGCCACTTCGCAAATCACACCATCATCGGCCCCCACCCGCTCGGAGGCGCAGGCCCCCGCCCAGCTCCTGCGCGCCATCGGCGGGCTGAGCGCCACAGCGATCGTGGTGGGCACGATCATCGGCTCCGGAATTTTCCTCGTTCCCCACGATGTAGCGCTGCAAGTGGGGTCCATCTCCGGCGTGACCCTGGTCTGGATAGCCGGAGGCGCCCTGGCGCTGGGTGGGTCGCTTTCCCTCGCCGAACTGGGCGCGGCCACCCCGGAGGCCGGGGGCGTCTACATCTATATTCGCGACGCCTACGGAAAGCTTGCAGCGTTTCTTTACGGATGGGCTGCCGTGCTGGTGATCGAAACGGGCAGCATCGCCACGCTCGCCGTGGCGTTCAGCATTTATTGCTCCACGTTTTTCCCACTCACTCCGATTGAGCGCAAGCTGGTGGCCAGCGCGCTGATTGCCCTGCTGACCGCAGTGAACATCGCCGGCGTGCGCCGGGCCAGCGCCGTCCAGGTGCTTTTTACGGTGGCCAAACTGGCGGGCGTGGCCATCATCGTTGCTATGGCTTTCATGGCCCGCCACCTGACGCCGCTCGCGCCGCCCGCGAATTACGCGCCCCCGCACACCACGCTCAGCACCTTCGGGGTCGCGCTGATTGGGGTTCTGTGGGCATATCACGGATGGCACCACCTGGCATACGTTGCCGGCGAAGTGAAGAATCCCTCGAAAACGCTGCCGCGCAGTTTTCTGCTGGGCGCGCTGATTGTGATCGCTGCATACCTCTGCGCCAATTGCGCCTACCTGCGCGTGCTATCGCTGCCCGTGATGGCTCAGGACGCCTACCAGCGAGTGGCGGCGAAGACCATGGAAATCCTCTGGGGTCCGCAGGGGGCGGCTTTTGTCTCCGGGCTGATTCTGTGTTCGATCTTCGGGGCCAGCAACGGCTGCATTCTGGGCGGCGCGCGAGCTTGCTTCGCCATGGCGCGGGACGGCGTGCTGTTCCCTGCCGTGGGAAGAATTCATGCGCGCTTTCACACTCCGCACATCGCGCTGCTCATCCAGGGAATCTGGTCCATCGTGCTGGCGGCCAGCGGCACCTACGAGCAGCTTTACACCTACGTCATTTTCACAGGCTGGATTTTCTACGCCTTGGCCGTGCTCTCGGTCATCGTCATGAGGCGCAAGCGCCCGGACTTGCCGCGCCCCTACCGAGTGCTCGCCTATCCGGTCCTCCCCTTGGCCTTCGCCGCTGCCGCGCTGATGATCATCCTGAATTCCCTCTACACTCAGACAATGGAATGCGGAATCGGGCTGGCCATTGTGCTGGCGGGAATTCCCGTTTACTTCTATTGGACACGCGTCAGGCAAACCAATCCGTAACAGGGATTGCCACCAGTGCAGTCCGCTAAGCGCCCCGACTCTCATCAATTTAATTTGCCGCCGGCTTTTCGATGTTGTCGATGGCGATTACTTCGAACGGGCCTTGTGTGGGCTCAACCCTCAGGACAGGAGATTGGGTCCCTCATTCACAGCCCCGCATTCGCGGCTTGACAATAAGATGATCGTTGGTCTAAGCTCTCCTTATCCCTATGGGCAAGATTTCCAAAGCGATCCGTCTCCCCAATGCCTGTACATGTCAGGGCGTTTCGTTCTGTTGTTGATTCCTTTCAAAACTGATTACTGATTTTCTGGCAGGCACTCTACCTCCCAGCGTCGAGGTCTCACAGTCCCAAAAACTGTCTTCAAAGAGAGTTGAAACGATAAAATCGAGGATTAAGCGATGAACACAACCCATCCCACGAGCGCGATGATGATCTTCCCTCAACCCTTCCCGTCCTGTTGTTGATCCTTCCTTGCATTCGTGCGGCGCGACACGCGCAATTAAAGCCAATTGCAAAACCTAGTCAAACCCGAGGGGTGTTCTTACCCTCCGGCGAGGAGATTACTCATGCGCAAGAGCAAGCTGAAGATTCGGTCTGTGTGGTTGAGCGGGGTTTACGCTGCCCTGGTGGCGCTTACTCTGTTGGCCGCGTCG
>JASIKV010000087.1 GCA_030049455.1 Terriglobia bacterium | reverse complement strand
GACGGCTCGTTTGCCTCGAATTGCCTGCTGGCGCGGCGGCTGGCGGAGCGCGGAGTGCGCTTCATCCAGCTCTACCACCGCGATTGGGACCATCACGGGCAGATCAAGGCGAACATGGTCATCAAAGCGCAGGAAACCGACCGCGCCGCTGCCGCGCTCATCAAAGACCTGAAGCAGCGCGACATGTTGAAGGACACCTTGGTGGTTTTCGGAGGCGAATTCGGCCGCACGCCGATGTCGCAAGGCGACGGCCGCGACCACCACATCAAAGGATTTTCATTCGTCCTCGCCGGTGGAGGCATCAAGGGCGGACAGGCATTTGGCGCGACCGATGAGCTCGGCTACGCCGCGGTGGAGAATCCGGTGACCGTTCACGACTTCCACGCCACCATGCTCTACCTTCTGGGAATCGACCACAAGCGCCTGACGGTGAAGTATCAGGGCCAGGACGCGCGGCTGACGTTTGAGTTCGGCGATGTGGTTAAGGGAATCGTGGCCTGAGCGCAAGCGCTGTAGTGCGGGTGCCCCCACCCGCGCATCATGTTGATTCCCAATCGCGGGTGGGGACACCCGCGCTACAAATAGCCGGGAAATTCCACTGTTCACCAAACCCGCCGAAGACCATACCCTTCGAAGATGCCCTCGTTCGTAACCAGAGGGAGATCTTCTGCCAGCGACTGAGCAATTAGCATTCGGTCAAAAGGATCCTTGAGCGGACCGGGGAGGAGCCCCGCGCGCAGGGCATGCCAAGGAGTGATGTCCAGAGTGTCGAATCCCTCCTGGCGCAGGAGGGTGGGGAACTCGGCGGCCAATTCCTCGCCACCGGGCAGCATGCCGAGGCGCACTTTGGTGGCGATTTCCCATGCTGAGGCAGCGCTAACCAAAAGCACGTTGGAGGTGTCGGCCATGGCGCGTCGCGCCGCGCGGGAGAGAGAAGGGTCGTCGCTCAGCCACCAAAGCAATGCGTGAGTATCGAGGAGCAGGCGCAGGCTAGTCACTCCCAGGCTGCAAGTTCTTTGGCAGGGAGCCGCCAGAAGAATTTCCGTCCAACACGGAGTTTGCCGCGCAATCGGCCGGGCTGGCGGCGGCCTTGCATCACGCCAACTGGAACCAGGCGGACTACAGGGACAGCTCCGCGGGAGATAATTATCTCCTCGCCGCGACGCGCCCGCTCGATCAGGCGAGACAGATTCGTCTTTGCATCGTGAACTTTTACTGAGGGCATGACATCTCCAGTTAGCTACCTGATCTTAGCTAATCCCGAGCGGGTTTGCAACTGCGTAGGCGAGCAGATCCCCTCCCACGACTCTTAACGCCGGCGCAATGGTTGTGTAACAATTGGAGGTATACTTGCTCTCGGTTGTTCATCGAGCGCAGATTGTAATTCCCAGTCAGCATGGCATCCGAAACGCTACAGCCCGCCGGGCCCGCGGCCACGACCGCGTTCAACCGTTGGTTCATTCCGGTGGGGGCCGTGGCGGTGCACATCTGCATCGGCTCGGTCTACGCCTGGAGCACCTTCAATCGCCCCATCATTGCGCTGTTTCCCAGCGATCCCACGTGGTTTCGCCCGCCTTATACAACGTTCACCACCGCCCTGGTGATTCTCGGGCTGAGCGCGGCTTTCGGTGGCCCATGGGTGGAGAGTCGCGGACCGCGCGTGGCCGCGACGGCTGCTGCGATCTTCTTCGGAGTGGGACTGGTGCTGGGCGGCATTGGGCTGGCGCTGAACCACTCGGTGCTTGTGTTCCTCGGTATGGGGGTGGTGGGCGGAGTGGGCTGCGGCCTGGGTTACATCGCGCCGGTCAGCACGCTCGTCAAGTGGTTTCCCGACCGCCGCGGCATGGCAACCGGCATGGCGATCATGGGCTTCGGCGGCGGCGCGTTCCTGGCGGGCTATTTGAACGCCTATTTCGTCGGAAAGTTCGGCGTGGCAAAGACCGTGATGCTGCTGGGTGGGGCATACTTCATCATCATGATGATTGGCGCGCGAATTCTGCGCCGCCCGCCGGAGGGCTGGGCCCCGGCCGGATGGGTTCGTCCCGCGAAGATCAATCCCATGATTACGGATCGCAGCGTGTCGCGCAATCACGCCCTGCAAACGAGTCAGTTCTATCTGATGTGGGGAGTGCTGTTCATCAATGTGACCGCGGGCATCGGAATTCTCGCCCAGGCGTCGCCGATGATGCAGGATCTGTTCCGCAAAAGCGCTCTGGAGGCCGCCGCGGTCGTCTCGCTGGTGAGCATCTTCAACGCGGGAGGGCGGCTATTCTGGGCCTCGTCGTCGGACTACATCGGCCGGCGCAACACTTACGTCATCTTCTTCCTTGTGCAGTTTGTCCTGTTTCTTACGATTCCGCGCCTGGCGGCGAACGACAACTGGCTGATGTTCGAGCTCGCGCTCTTCGTGGTGTTCACGATGTACGGCGGCGGCTTCGCCACCATTCCGGCGTTTCTGGCCGACATGTTCGGCGCGGACAACGTGGGAGCGATTCACGGCTCGCTGCTCACCTCCTGGAGCGCCGCGGCGGTGGCGGGCCCGGTGATTATTACCGAGCTTTCCAGCCGCGCCAAGGCCGGGCTCGCCCCTGGCATGAGCAGAATTCATATTTACGACACACCTTTGCGACTACTGGCCGTGCTGCTGTTGGTGGGCTTCATTCTCACCACGCTCCTGCGCCCGCTGCGGCACGACTAGAGCCAAAGCCCTATTGCCCAAATCAATCAGTCCCTGCTTGCAAATTGCCCGGGGAGGGAATATTCTGCGGCCACTTCCCTGTGTGGAGGGTGCAATGAATAAACCCAAGGTGATGGTGGCGGTCAACAACGCAGCATCCATAGAGGGCCTGGTGACCTTGGCGTGCCAACTGACGCTGGGGATGGATGCCGAGCTGGCCGTTCTGCACATCGTGGAAGTGCCTCTGGTGACCCCCCTCGATGCGAAGGAGGAGTCTATCGACTCCCGCGGCAAGGAACTGCTGGCGCAGGCGCAGCGCGTGGCAGCGACTTTCAAGCGCCCTGTCACCACGGAGTTGATGCGCGCCCGGGAAGTAGGCGAAGCCATTGTGGGCGCGGCCAAGGACCGGGGCGCGAACATACTGGTGATGGGCCACCACCGGCCGCATCATCACTCCCTGGGTGAGACCTTGATGGGCGGGACGGTGCAATACGTTGCACACCACGCTCCCTGCCGCGTGATCGTGCAGATTCCCGCGCCGGAGCGCAAGTAGCGGCACGGGCATTTTGCCCGTGAAATGACATGGACAGGATGTCCATCTCACGATACTTCCCGTAAATGAGCGAATCCTTCGCACCTGAATCCCCATCCTCCAAACGCCGTGGCCCCAAAACCATTCACATTCTTGCCGGATTAATTCTGGGAGCAGTGGCCGGGGTCGTGGCTAACCTGCTTTGGGGAAGCAGCGCCGCGCTCGCCAACCTGATTCACTACATCACAGAGCCCGCGGGGCAAATGTGGCTGCGCGCACTCATCATGGTGGTGATTCCGCTGATCTTCGCCCGCCTCAGCCTGGGCGTGGCGGGGCTTGGCGACCTGCACAAGCTCGGGCGCGTGGGACTGAAGACGGTCCTCTTCTTTCTGATGGTTACTTCCATTGCCGCGGTGCTGGGGCTCGCAATGGTGAATCTGGTGCGGCCCGGCGTCGGCCTGCCCCAAGGCGTTCGCGAGCGCCTGCTTGCGACTTACCACCAGGATTCGGGTGCAATGCATGCCACGCCGCAGGGCGGGTCGTTTGGGATTCAAACCTTGGTCAACGTCGTGCCCCGCAATCCCCTGGGAGCTGCTGCCCAGGGCGACATGCTGGCCGTAATCTTCTTCTCGCTGGCCTTCGGAGTGGCGCTGGCCCTGCTGCCGGAGGAGCGCACGCGCGTGCTGATGGAAGTCCTGCGAGGCCTCGCCGACGTGATGATGGTGATCATCGAACTTGTGATGTTGCTCGCCCCCTATGGAGTCTTTGCGCTGCTCTTCACGGTGGCGGCCAGATTCGGCATGGACCTGCTGGAGCGCCTCGGATGGTACATCGTGACGGTGATTGCCGGCCTGGCCATCTTTGAGTTTGGAGTTTACCCGGTGCTGATCAAGGTTTTCACCGGCTGGTCGCCTGGGGCGTTCTTCCGCGGCGCCAACCGCGCAATTCTGACCGCGCTCTCGACGAGCTCATCCAACGCCACGCTGCCCACCACACTGGAGGTTTGCGAAAACTCGCTGGGAATTCCGAAGGAAGTCTGCGGGTTCGTCGTGCCGTTGGGAGCGACCATGTGCATGAACGGTACAGCCTTGTTCGAAGGCGTGACCGTGCTCTTCATTGCGCAGGTATTCGGGATGCACCTGCAGCTATCGTCCCAAATCATCGTGATGGTCACCGCCATCGTGATGTCCATGGGGGCCGCGGGAGTCCCAAGCGGGGCGATTCAGGTGCTGATTCTGGTGCTGGAAGCCGTGGGAATTCCGGGGGAGGGAATTGCCATGGTGGTGGGAGTCGACCGAGTCCTGGACATGTGCCGAACCGTCGTAAACGTCACCGGAGATATGCTGGCCGCGGCCTTCGTGGCGAAGTCGGAAGGGAAGATAGCAAGGCCAGGGTAGGCTTTGCGTCGCTTGGTGGTGGGGGTCAGTTTGCCTTGGCGTGCAGGCCGACGAGCGGTCTGCGCAGGCGGCCGCGGTTGTCGTGGTCGATGCGGACAAGCTCGAAGCTCAGTTCCTGCGGACGGGCTTCGCGTACCAGCACCTGGGCCTGAACGCGGTAGAGTCCGGTTTGAATCTCGAGCGGCACGGTGCTGCCGGGTTTGATATGGCACTGGCTGCGAGCCACTCCGCCCCCCAGGCTGAGCTGCTGGATGGAAACCCGGTGGCTGGTCTGGGTGGGTTTGACGACGCCGACCAGGGGACTGGGCAGCATCACGCGATCGTACCGGCGCTGGCGCAGCCAGGGAGTTTCCGGGTCGGGATCGAGCGCGGTCAGTTTCAATTCCGCCGGAGTGAGCCCGCAATTCGGCAGGAAGCGCTCCGCCCATTCGGGATCAATTTTCCTCAGGGCCTGCACGGCGGTAATGCGCACTTCGCGCGGCTGCTTCCAGCGCCAAAGCTTCTTGTCTTCAACCAGAGGCCGCAGCAGGTGCTCCGCCTGGGGTTCGCGAAGCCTGCCCAAGGCTTCAATGGCTTTGATTTGCAAATACGGATCGGCCTGAGTCGCGGAAAGTTCTTCCACGATGCGCATCAGGCGAGGTGTTATGCCAAGATCGCCGGTCATTCCCAGTTCATCCACGGCTTCCGGAAGGACGGCGCGGTCCAGCAAATCATAGACCTTGTCGAGCAATTGTCCGCGTTGCGGGGCCAGGCTGTTGGCCAGTTGGCGAACCACATTGTCATGGACCATCTGGTCCCAATCGCGCAGCCTGGTGGGGAGCAACTCTTCCAAGTCCACAGGTTCCAACCGGCAGAGCAGGGCAATGGTAGAGGCCGCTTCTGCCGGCGGGCGGGTCTGCAGAATCTTGCTGAGATGTCCAACCGCCTGCGTGCCGACGGCCTCAACCATTTCCAGCATGCGCTGCCACTCGTCGCGGCGGGCGCAGCGGGGAACTCGGCTCGCGACCTGGTCGACCGTGGCGTGCGGCATGCGCTTTAAAACTTCAACCAGTCCCACGGGAATTCGCGGAGCTTTGATGGCCTCATCAATGAACTCCGGCAGGGGATTACCCACTTTGACTCGCGGCCACAGCAGGCGCGCCAGCCCGGGCTGCGTCTGCTCGAGCATCTCCATGGTCTGCAGAGCTTCGTTTACGGCGAGATATTCGCGTCGCGTCGCGGCCTCATGGCTGAAGCGCACGAAGGAGGCGCCCAGCAGGGTCTGCAGGTCGGCATTTCCTTCTTTGCTCAGCGCTTCGCCCATCTGGTGAAGGCTGGTTTGGAGCAGGGCAGGGTTGGCCTTGGAGAAAAGGTCGGCCATTTCGGTCAAACCCGCGGCGGCTTTTCGTCGCGCATCCACCTCAGTGGTTTGGACGCACTTGGAGTAGTTGTCCAGAATGGCCTTTGCGGAATCGGTATCGCCGCGGCTGATCAGTTCTTCAACATACTGGCGAATGTTCCGCGGGGGCACCGCCCAGGCTTCCGGCGAGAGCAACATTCTCTGTTTGTGCTTCTCGGGAACACGCGCCCAGAACTGCTTATCCAGGATGTCGGCATGGGATTCGACATCCATGCCCGCCTTTCCCATTTTCTCTTCCTGGGTTTTCAGAATGTCGCGCAGCGAACCGATTTCCTTCTTGAGACGATCGAGGAGTTCCACAACCGCGTTGGTCTTCACATCCCCGCGCTCGTAACGCTGAATGGCAAAGCGAACGGCCAGACGCTCAGCAAGCTGAAGCAGCAGGGGATCATCCGGCCGCGGCGGCTCGGCTTGGGAATTCATGCTCATCAGAGCCTGCGCCAAAGCCGCCTGCCCGGCGGGGGGCAATTGGTGCAAGTCCCGTTCGAGAACATTCACTTGCTCAGCGGAATCTGCTTGCTCAACGGATTGTCCAAGTTGGGAGAGCCATCCCAAGACTTTGAAAATGTCTGCTTCCTGAGTTGCGGAACCGCCCAGCGTGCCGGAACCGCCTCCCGTTCCCGTTCCACCGCCGCCACCTCCGCCTGGGCCTCCGCGGCCGCCGCCTGGCCCACCACCCGAACCTCCTCCAGGTCCGGAACCGGGACCTGCGGATCCTGCTCCCATCCCTGGTCCAGCTCCACGACCCGGCCCCGCGCCTGGTCCCGCAGAACCCGCGCCCAAACCAGGTCCAGCCCCGCCGCCCGGACCTGCTGTAGTCCTCGCGCCCTCCGCCGCTGCCATCAATTGCAGCAACCGCTGGGGATCCTGAAGCCAGCCTTGCAGCTTCTGGGCGTCTTCCCCCAGAGATCGGGCCGCGAGCTGCGCGGCAAGCCCGGCTTCGCCTAAGGCATGGTCCTGCGCGACGAAGCGCACTTCATTTACCTTAATCGCGCCCTTGTCTCCCCCCAGCAGAGTTTTCAGGTCGGCCGCCATCGGCGCGCCCTTGGCTGACTTTGAGGAAAATGCGCGCACAAATCGCCAGAAATCATCGATTGAAACACGATGGGAAAAGTTGATGCTGGCAAGGCCGGAAGAGGTCAACAATTGCGCAAAACTGCGGTCAGTCGGACGCTTTTCAAGCGGCACGCCATCCAGAAGGACCTGCGTCCCGGAAACTCCCAGAAGCAGGCCGCTTTCCCCTGAGAATTTCAGGGAAGCGCGGAGGTCGTCCCACGCGGATCCCAACAATGCCGTAGTCCGCTCGTGTTCAGCCCCGTAAAGACGCACAGTTTTCAGCAGGATGTTAAGACTGCGCGCGAAATTTCGGGCTGCAACGAGATTGGATGCGTCTTCCATGGGTCATTCGGTGACGACCGCTCCGTCGAACCAGATTAGAGCCTCGGTATGGTTGTACATTTCCTTGGTACCATGACCGTCGGCCCCCGCCAAGAGTACAATGGTACTAACGCCTAACTCTTGGCGGTACTCATAGTTAGCCCTCGACAATACCTAGCATATTACCATATTCCAGCATCCTTAATGATTCGCCGACGGCCGGAACGGTGTACTCCATTTGCTTGACAGCGAAGGGACAATCTGTCGCAGTCAGAATTTCTACCCCTATGGGTGCTTTGGCAATCAGAAGACCTTGCTTGACCAATGCGTTCGCTCGAGTGAAGGACTGCAAAAATAATCAAATTGATTCCGCGAAGCCTTCGGACTGGAATGCAGGAACCTCTGGTATGAAGATCTCTTGAAGCTTTACTAGTCCCAAGGTGGAAAGACCTATGGCAGAATCCCCGATTGACTCTCTCGCGTATGCATCGGATCTGAGCGAGGGGACCCCAGCGAGTTCTAAACGCCGTCTCGGTATTTGTTGTTGAAATGTAGGAGAGCGTCTGAGAGTGTGCTGTTGCGGAGAAACATGGCTGAAGGTTTCGGGAGATATTGATGCGGAATAATAACAGTCGAGGCACCTGTAATTCGTGGCGATTGTCCAGATGGCATATTTCTCTTGACATCCCATGGGCAGAATAGTAGCGTGGTTGTGTTCACGCGAAAATTTCTTAGAGGTTTCTTACCAACAACAAGGTGATTAGACAGGTGCTTGGCCACCGCGTGGCAGTTCCGAAAATCCCTTTTCGCGCAACTGCGTGAGTGATGGTGGGCGTAGAAAAATCAGCGAATGGAGGAGGTTCATTTAGATGAAACGGTCAATTGAGATCGCGCTCGCAGCAGCGGT
>JASIKV010000086.1 GCA_030049455.1 Terriglobia bacterium | reverse complement strand
GCAAGACTCTGCGCCTCGAACGCCTTGGGGACGGGAAGATCATGCTGACGCCAGTCAGAATGGTTCCCGAAAGCCAGCTTTGGACCTGGGAAGAACCCCACCGCGGGCGGATCCGTCACGGCCTGGCTTGGGCGGCGCAGACGAAACCCCGCGAAACCGACCTGAACGCTTTGCTGAGAAACCGTCCTGACAAAGCGAGGCGCGCTCGTGCCCGCCAGCCGTAGCCGTCTTCGCCTGGACCTTAACAGCCCGGCATTCCAGGAAGTGTTTTTCCGGCTGGAAACACTGGACTCCCCTCCCGCTCGGCTCGTGCCTCATATGTTTTGTGGTCGCCCCGCGTGCAGGTTCGTGCAATTCCTCAATTGCATACGAAGTGGTCATTGCGCGGTGCTCATTCTGCTGCACTATTCCTTGTCGTCCTCCGATTGCCGCAAGAGCGCCTGGATAACGTCAGGGCTCGCACGGAAGTTCGTCGACCGGAGTCGCTCGATTGCCTCTTGCAAATTGATCAGCTTCTTCTCGGCGGCACGCTGCAAAACGCCTAATGTTCCGGTGACGGTCAAGCCCAGGCGACGGGCTTCCTCAACACCTTCACGGTCATCCATTAGGACCAGGTCCGCATGACGGTCAAGCGCGAGCGCAATTGCTTCTTGCTCCCCTTCACCGAGAAGCTCAAGGCCCAAATCCGAGGCCGCCGGGACGCGGCGCGGAACGACCTCCAACCAATTGGGAGGCCGCGCCACCCAAGAACGTAGGGTGGGGGGCGCTCCCTCAGATTGCAATTCTTCCATGACGGCAGCGGGGATCAAAACATGCCCATAGAGGCGGTGTAGAATCTCCGCCTCACCCAGCCAGACTATGTAGTTTAACGGCGAGGTATCTGAAATGACGACAAGCATTCAAATGCCCAAGCGACGGTGTGTCTCTCGGTCGCGCTCGAGGTCACTCACGCTGTAATCCAGCCAGACTTCGTGCTGCTTCAGGAAGCCATCCAACTCGTACCTATTGGAGAAGCCCAAAAGCCGGCGGACCTGTTCGGAGGTCAGCTTCCGCGCACGATACGCTTCCAGCGCCAGGCTCTCCAAGGCGGCTCGACTGAGGTCGCGCCACCCGGAAGTCAAATGACGCGCGATGTCCTCGGGCAATTGGAGCGTGATGTTCATACCAAGAGTATAGTCGCCGGATGCCGATTGTGCAATTCATGCTTAATCTTGCCGGGCAGAGCTCACAACGGAATATTCCCGTGCTTTTTGGGTGGCAGGGTGTCGCGCTTGGAATCGAGCATTTGCAGGGCGGCGATGAGCTTGGGGCGGGTATCGCGGGGCTGGATGATGGCGTCCACCCAGCCGCGCTCGGCGGCGATGTAGGGATTGGCGAAGCGCTCGCGGAATTCCTGCACCTTTTCGCGGCGCAGCTTTTCCGGGTCCTCGGCCTTCTGGAGTTCGCGGCGGTAAACGATGTTCACGGCGCCTTCCGGGCCCATCACGGCGATCTCCGCGGTCGGGTAGGCGAAGTTCACATCGGTCCGCAGGTGTTTGGAGGACATCACGCAATAAGCTCCGCCATAGGCTTTGCGCGTGATGACGGTGATTTTGGGCACGGTGGCTTCCGCATAGGCAAAAAGCAGTTTGGCCCCGTGGCGAATGATGCCGCCGTACTCCTGCTGCGTGCCGGGGAGAAAACCCGGAACGTCTTCGAAGGTAATGAGGGGAATGTTGAAGGCGTCGCAAAAGCGCACAAAGCGCGCGCCCTTCACCGAGGCGTTGATGTCCAGGCATCCGGCGAGCACGGCGGGCTGGTTGGCGACGATGCCCACGCTTTGTCCCGCCAGCCGCGCGAATCCCACCACCAGATTTTTGGCAAAATGCTCGTGGACTTCCACCAGGTAACCATCATCCACCACGCGCGTAATCACTTCCTTGATGTCGTAAGGCTTGTCGGGCTCAATGGGCACAAGCGTGTCGAGCGCTTCGTCGCGCCGGTCGGCGGGGTCGCGGCTCTCGAGGCGCGGCGGATCCCCCTGATTATTCTGCGGCATGAAGCTGAGCAGTTCGCGCACCAGGGCCAGCGCGTCGGCATCATCGCGGGCGATAAAGTGCGCGACGCCGCTCATGGAATTGTGCGTCATGGACCCGCCCAGGTCCTCCTTGCTCACCTCTTCGTGCATGACGGTCTTGATGACGTCCGGCCCGGTCACGAACATGTAGCTGGAATTCTTCACCATCACCGTGAAGTCCGTGATGGCGGGTGAATAGACGGCGCCGCCCGCGCACGGGCCCATGATGGCGGAGATTTGGGGAACGACGCCGGAGCTGAGCGTGTTGCGCAGAAAAATATCCGCGTAGCCCGCCAGCGACGCCACGCCTTCCTGAATGCGCGCCCCGCCCGAATCGTTCAGGCCCACCACCGGCGCGCCCACCTTCATCGCCAGGTCCATCACCTTGCAGATTTTCGCAGCGTTCGCCTCACTCAGTGAGCCGCCGAAGACGGTAAAATCCTGCGCGAAGGCGTAGGCAAGGCGGCCGTTGATTTTCCCGAAGCCGGTCACGACGCCGTCGCCCGGGACGCGCTGCTCGGCCATGCCGAAGTCCTGGCAGCGGTGCTCCACCAGCTTGTCGATCTCTTCAAAGGTCTTTTCGTCGAAGAGCAGAATCAGGCGCTCGCGCGCGGCAAGCTTTCCCTCGGCGCGCTCGCGGGCGCGCCGCTCCTTGCCGCCGCCCTCTTCCGCTTCCGCGTGGCGCCGGCGCAATTCATCGAGTTTTTGCTCGCGGGTCATCCCAAACCTGAACGGCAATATAGTCGAGAATGGCCGCGGCCT
>JASIKV010000085.1 GCA_030049455.1 Terriglobia bacterium | reverse complement strand
AGAGCTACTTTGACCGCATGAGGGAGCGCACCATGGTGGCCGGTCAGAACGGAATCTACGTCTCCGTGATGCTTTTTAATGGCTTCGAGTGGCAATTTGATACGAACCCTAATGACGGAGATCCGTTTGTGGTAACGAACAACATCAACCACATCGATTGCCCGGGAACCTGCCCCTCGAACACCTCCGTGATGCCGGACGCGGTCTGGGATATTGAAACGGCGTATATCCGAAAAGTTGTCGATACCGTGAACGACCTCGACAACGTTCTTTATGAGGTTTCAAACGAATCGGGGTCACCCTTCTCGGATAATTGGCAGTTTCGAGTCATCGAATATGTGAAGCACTACGAAGCGGGCAAGCCCAAGCAGCATCCGATCGGCATGACGTTTCAGTGGGTCGGCGGGTCGGACTTGACCCTCTACAACAGCCCCGCGGATTGGATCTCAGCGGGCAGCCGCGTGCCGCCTTCTGACGGCAAGAAGGTTATCATCAACGATACGGACCACGCCTATGGTTGGGGCGACATCGAACACGATGGGCCGCAGGGCCAGCGCCAGTGGGTTTGGGAAAACTTCGCAGCGGGGAACAATGTGGCCTTCATGGATCCCTATCTGACCAAATGGAAGAACCGGAACCATCCGGAAGGATCGACCGTGGATCCGGAGATCGGCGTAAAGCCGGATAAATATTGGGATGTCATCCGCGACGCCATGGGCAGCGCGGAGACCTACGCCAATCGAATGAAGCTGGCCGCCATGACCCCGCAAGGCGCGCTATCCAGCACGAATTTCTGTTTGGCAAACCGTGGTGCTGAGTATCTGGTTTACCAGCCTGCATCCGGAGCCTTCACCGTGAACATGCCGGCGGGGACATACCGGTTTGAATGGTTCAATCCGGCCACCAATCGGATTGCGGATACCGGAAGCGTCACTGTTTCCGGCGAAGAACATGCTTTTACACCACCCTTTGCAGGTGATGCCGTGCTGTATCTGCACGTCTCCGCTGAATGATTGGGGATCACCGTACTCGGATGGAAGGTGATCGCGACCGATGGGAAGTTACCCGATAGTTCTGTTACAAAAACACGTCAACGGATGACCGGGGCTGCCGCCGCACCTTTGACAGCGCATCTCACAAGCACCTGAGGCAATTCCCTTCAAAAAAAAGCGGGACACCGATTTCCCATTCAGCCACAGTGGGGATGGGCAAAGCGCGCCGTCCTGAGGTTGTAGATAGTCTTGTTACAAAGAATTGCAAGAAGATTATAGACGCCATGCGAAGGAAAATGGAAAATCCGGCCCATCTACTTGCGTCGGGAAACTTTAAGGAGGAGAGGCATGAGTACACGACACTTTTTCTTACTGTTAGCGTTGCTCCTTGTGCCGGTTGTGGCCTCGGCGCAGGATGTCGCTACCATCGTGGGCACCGTGACAGACTCGACCGGGGCGGTGGTTCCCAACGCCAAAATCACGGTATCAAACGCGGCCAAAGGGTTTACACGCGATTGCGTCTCCAACACGGACGGTGAATATACCGCCCCACTGATCCCCATCGGCGATTATACGGTGACCGCTGAGGTGACCGGCTTTGAGAAACTCACCCGCACCGGTTTCACCGTCGCCGCCGGGCAGACGCTCCGCGTGGATTTGCGCCTGCAAGTTGGAACCTCGCAGCAGCAGGTGACGGTGCTTGGCAATGTCCCGAAGGTTGACACTGAGACGGGAACCGTCAACACTGTCATCACCAGTACGCAAATCAGCGAGCTGAATATACCGGCAAGGAACTTTACCGATCTTGCCCTGCTCGTCCCCGGCGCGGCACCGGGCAACACCTTCACTCCCTTTACGCCCTCGGGCATGATAGGCGACCAATATATTGCCATCAATGGCATGCCCGGCACCGGATTGGCTTGGGATATCGACGGCGTTTCTACAGTGGACCCCAGCTCGGGAAGCGATTCGCTTCAGGTTTTCCCCAGTCTCGAGATGATTGCGGAGTTTCGGATCTCGACGTCGAATTACAGCGCCGCGCTGCCCCGGACGGGCGCCGCGGCGATTGAGATGGTGTCCAAAGCCGGCACCAGCAACTTCCATGGCTCGGCGTTTGAATTTGTACGTAACAGCGTCCTCAACGCCAATGATTGGTTTCTGAATCGAGCCAGCGAGCCCATCGCGCCGGCCAGGCACAACGACTTTGGGTTCACCTTAGGTGGCCCCTTGTATATTCCGGGGGTTTACAACACCCACAAGGATAAGACGTTTTTCTTCCTTTCCGAGGAATGGCGCTATGACCGGACCGGCACGATCATCAACACTACCGTTCCTTCGGTGCTGGAACGTAGCGGAAACTTCAGCCAATGCGATCCATCGTCTTCCAGTTACAATGCCGTGGTTGCCTCGGGTTGCGCGCTGCCCACCAATTTGACGACAGGAACCACCTACGCCGACGACACGGTGCCCGTCAGCCCCATCGCCACAACGTTGCTCAACGCCTATGTCCCGCTGCCCAACGTTCAGCCCAACATTTACATCAGAGCCTTCAGCGTTCCCTTCAACTGGCGCGAGGACTCGCTGCGGGTGGACCACAACATCAGCACCAACCTTCGCCTTTTCGGCCGTGTTACCCAGGACCGCGAGAATGACACAGCGATACCGGCCTATTATGGCAACTCTTACCCAACCACCGAGGACAAAGAGTTTGCGCCCGCGAGAAATGAGCTCCTGAACCTTACCTACACCATCCGGCCGAACCTGGTGAACGCCTTGATTTTTGCTTATCAATCGCAGAACGATAACGTCAATCCTTTGGTCACAGGAATTGATTCCGTCTCCGGCTCGGTCCTGTACCCTGCCGCTGGTTTGCAGGTCGGAAACATTTTCCCGGCGGCTGCGTCAGGGATTGCACCGATCGGTAAGCTTTTGCCCGGCATTAGCGTGGGGGGTGGAGGTCCGGGTTTTGCGCAAAACCCGGGGGAAGTACTTCTTTTCTGGGATTCCAGCCCGACTCTCCGAGATGACGCGGTTTGGCTGCGGGGGAAACATACCCTGAAGTTCGGCATGTACCTCCGTCGGGTTCGGCTGAACAACAGTGTTTTTGGTGGGGATGAGCCGGAGGGTGCGCTCACGTTCGCGAATGCCGGCCCTAACACGACCGGGAACGGCATGGCCGACTTCTTCTTGGGTAATTTGTATTCCTTTGGGCAAGGCGGGGCTGTTTTGAATGGCCAATTGGTGGGAGGGATCCCTGAGGGACATTACCGCGCCTGGGACTTTGAGCCCTATCTCCAGGACGACTGGAGAGTCACACGACGGCTTACACTCAATCTGGGGATCCGGTACTATTACGTGACCCCCTTCGCGGATGTCAGCCAGTCGCCGGTCTCATCGATATTTGTGCCCAGTCAGTACAGCTTGGCTGATGAAGCCGAGTTTGAAGATGGCGGCCTGGTGGCGGGCACGGGCGATACCCCACTGGTCTATGGCAATGGGCTCGACGCCTGCGGCGTAGGATCGATTCCTCGCGGCTGTACCGACGTGACGCATGCAACGCCCTCGCCGCGGTTTGGTTTTGCGTGGGACCCGCGTGGCTCGGGCAAGACGTCCATTCGCGGCGGTTATGGCCTCACCTTCGATTCTGGCAATGCCCATGTGCTTAGTTCCGGGCGCGATGGAAATGTCCCGCGCTGGACTTTCCTGACCACAAACTTTATCAATAACTGGGGCTATCCGAGTGTGGCGCCTCCCGGAATTCTGCCGGTGGGATACACAAATTCCCAACCGCTGTTTCAGCATTTGCCGGAGTTTCAGCAGTTCAACCTGACGGTGGAACACGAGTTTCGCGGTAACAACCTGGTGAGCGTGGCCTATGTGGGGAACTTGGGGCGCCACCTCACGCGGGCACGGAACGTCAACCAGGTTCTAGACGGAATAAACACTGTGAATGTGCCGTCTCTGGCGGGAACCCCCTATTGTGACGACTCCGGAAACTGCGACGTGCAGGACGCCCTCATCAACCAGGCAGACCCGGCGTACGCCTTCGCCCCGTTTAGTGGATATTCGGAGATCAATCAGTGGGAAGCGACGGGCGTCTCGAACTATAATGCCCTGCAGCTCAACTATCGTCACCCCGTCGGACACGGCATGACTTTCCAAGCTGTTTATACGTGGGCCCATGAATTAGACGACCTCCTTGGCGCCGGCGGCAGCGAAAATTCGGGCAACACCGATGATGATTATCACCTTAGCCGCTGGTATGGAAATTCCGCCGACAACCAGGCGCAGGTGTTGACAATGAACTATGTCTACATGCTGCCGTTCTTTGCCCACTCCAGCAACCATCTCCTCCATGGCGCATTGGCGGGATGGCAATTTGGCGGCATCACCACCTTTGCAACCGGAAATCCCATCGGCGTCTCTTGCGGTCTCGCCGGGATGTCCAGCGCGGTGGGCGGGGGCGTGACGTGTAACTCTCTGGGCAAAGTCCAGATAGATAAAGGCACGGTCGACGACCCTGTATACGGACCCACGCCAACCTGGTTCAACCCAGGAGCCATCGAGCAGATCACGGCCCCCCAACTCTATTCGAACGGCGAATCCGGCATGTTCGGGTACATGGGGAAGTTTGCCCTGACCGGCCCCGGCCGGAACGACTGGGACCTGAGCCTCATCAAGAATTTCGGACTTCCATGGTTCCACAGTGAACATTCCACCCTGCAGGTTCGCTGGGAAACCTTCAACTCTTTCAATCATCCCCAGTGGAGTGGCGTGAATCTGTTTTGCAGCGGCGAGACGCCTGCGGGACAGCCTTGCAATGGAGCAAATAACATTGGTAATGCCGAGGTCAACAGCGACTACCAGCCTCGGACCATGCAACTGGGAATGAGACTGGTGTTCTAGGTATTTGCCGGATCTGCGAGCGCGGCATTCCTACGATCCAGGATCTGCAGGGATTTTCTGCGCGCAGGTTGACTGACGAGCAGGGGATCACCGGCCCTGGGGACCCGGCAGCGCCCGTCGAAGTTGGAGACAATTTCAAGCTATAAGTTCATTATTCTGACGCCACCGTTAATCTCCATGACCGGATGTACGGCATTCGTGAGGGCAGGTGGAGCAGGTTTTGCGCATAGTTAAGGGTGAATCGTTGGAACCGCTGAGAGGAATTATGGGTGGCCCTGTTTTTCGCAGGCGAAGTGCCGGCGTTTGCCGGGTCGCTTTGGTCTGCGCCATTACCCTTTTGGCCTTGTGCGACGTTTCGAGCCTGCTCTTCGCGGCCGAACCCGCAAATCCTCCCATCCTCGGGCCACTTACGGTCTCCAGCAACCCGCACTATTTTCAGGACGCGGGGGGGCATCCTCTCATTCTAAACGGCTCGCAGACCTGGAACACGTTCCAAGATTGGGGGACGGAAGGATCGGTGCAGGCTTTGGACTTTGACGCTTTTGTAAAGTTCCTCCTCGCCCACGGACATAATTTCACCCTCTTGTGGACGGTGGAGATGCCCAAATTCTGTGGCCTGCCCTACGCCGAACCGCCCTTGGATTTTACGGTTACCCCACTTCCCTGGGCGCGGACGGGCCCGGGGATGGCGACGGACGGCAAGCCGAAATTTGACCTCACCAGGTTTAATCAAGATTTCTTCGACCGCTTGCGGAGCCGCGTCCAGGCGCTGAACGACGCCGGCGTCTACGCGGGCGTGTATTTATTTACCGGTGAGTTCCTCAACATCTTTCGCTGCCCGAGCGATGGCTATCCCCTGACCGGAGCGAACAACCTCAATGGCGTAGACGATGGCTACGTCCGGGGAAAGCAGGGCATCAACGCGGTCAGCATGACCGCGCCCAACGCCATAACCAAGTTTCAGGATGCGTACGTGGAAAAGGTCATCGACACGCTCAACGCTCTGCCCAACGTGCTTTGGATTGTCTCCGAAGAAGCGCCCAGCAGTTCGGCGTGGTGGAATGCCCACCAGATAGCCCACATTCGAGCCTATGAAGCGACGAAGCCGCATCGCCATCCCATTGGGTATGCGGCGCTGATTTCGTCGTGGGACTCCGTACTCTATAACTCCGACGCCGACTGGGTGGCGCCCTCGGTGATTGTTTCGCCCGCGTCTTCCTGCGGCGCCGGCAAACCCGCCTGCAAAGTCAACGTGAACGACAGCGATCATACCTACTATTGGATCTGGAGGCAGACGCCGCAGGAGAACCGTAACTACGCGTGGGAGAACTTTACCACCGGCAATCAAGTGCTGTTTATGGACCCCTACGAGGTCTATTGGCCGCACGAGCGCCGCAACCTGTGCCTCTCGCCCACCCATGATATCTGCCGCGAACCCGACGCGCGCTGGAACAACCTGCGGGACAACCTCGGCTACATTCGAAGGTGTTCCGGAAAAGTGAATCTGGCGCGCATGGCGCCGCGCGATACCTTGAGCTCCACGGGTTTCTGCCTTGCCCAGACGCCTTCGCAGGGGGCCGAGTACGTGGTTTACGCCCCGGCCGGCGGTACCTTTACGGTGGACGTCTCGGCCATGTCGAGCGACAGGGAATTAGCCGTCGATTGGATCGACCCCGCGACCGGCACGGAGACCGCGGGCGCGACGGTGTCCGCCGGGTCGCCGGCGCAATCGTTCACTCCGCCCTTCAGCGGCGACGCGGTGTTATACTTGGTGGATACGGCCGGCCACGCGACTTCGGGAGGGCGTTGACCCTTGATCGAAGGAAGGCCGAATACGCACTCAATTAAAAAAGGACCCATGAACCGGCGGAAATTTCTCGCAGATAACGTCCGGGCTGGGGCGGCCATTGCGGCCGTCAGGGTGGGATAGGCGTCATGCGCAATTCAGTAGACCAGCAGATTAGCCCATCATCAAATGCCGCACCAGGATGGAGCAAAGGACCCACCGAGTTGGTAGCTTTCTCCCAAGGTCCGCCCTCGTTGATGCAGGGAGAGAAGGTGAAAGACCTTCCCACCCCGGCATTGCTGTTGGACCTGGACATCATGGAGCGGAATCTCCGGCGCATGTCCGATTTCTTCCGCGACAAGCCGGCCAAAATCCGCCCGCATTTCAAGGCCCATCAGGTAATTTCCCTGGCCTACCGGCAGATTCAAGCCGGCGCATTGGGCATGACCTGTGCGCGACTGGAACATGCGGAACTGCTCGTCGAAGCGGGAATTGAGAACGTCCTGATCGCCAACGAGATTGCGGGCGATGGCGCGATTGGGCGCTTTGTCGAGCTGTCGCGCAGCGCGCCGGTTATTGTGGCCGTCGATAATCCTTCGGTGGTGGCCGCGATGGCCGCGAAGGCCGGGAACCGTGCGCACGAGCTCAACGTGGTGATCGACCTGGATGTCCGCCTGGGACGCTGCGGGGTTCAGCCGGGAGCGCCCGCCGTGGCTCTCGCCAAAGCCGTGATTGCCAGCGGGCTGCGCTTTCGGGGACTGATGGGATATGAGGGGCATATCCACCTCCCAACCGGAGCGGAGAAGCAACGTATCGCCTCCAAGGCCCTCCAGCTCCTCATGGACACCAGGGCGCTTCTTGAGGAACAGGGCATTCCTGTGGAAATCACAACCTGTGGCGGCACCAGTGATTATGCTGAAGCCGCAAACTTTCCGGGGGTCACGGAAGTCCAGGCGGGGTCCTATCTGCTCATGGACAGGTGGTATCAGCCGTGCGCCGCCGAATTCGTTCCGGCTTTAACCGTGCTCTCCACGGTGATCAGTAAGAGCACCCGGAAGACGCTGGTGGCCGACGCAGGGGTCAAGGCAATCGGCACCGTCAACGGTTTGCCCGAAATCAAAGCTCTGCCGGGTTTGAGGGTGAATAATCTGCACATCGAGCACATCCTGATGGATATTCGGGATCCTTCGGTTTCCATCGAGGTGGGGGACAAAATCGAAGTCTGTGTCCAGGCGCTCGAGCCGACCCTCAACCTCCACCGATATGTCTATGGAGTCCGCAACGGCAAGGTGGAAGAGGTATTTCCGATTGCGCGCTAGGCGGCCACAGAACCCCGCAATGCATAGCACCATCAATCGCAGGAATTTTTTGGCGAAGACCGCTGGCGGCATCGCTGCTCTGGCGGTTTTGTCTGATCAATCCAGCGTAGCGCGGCCGGGGTTGGCGGCTCCTCAGCTTCCCGGCCCCCTGCCACACCGCCCGCCCGCCACCGGACCTCTGACCGTGCTGAAGTCCAATCCCCGCTACTTCACGGATGGCTCCGGCAAGGCCATTTACCTTGCCGGCTCGCACTCGTGGTGGAACATGCAGGACAATGGGATTCGGCTGCTGAACGCGGAGAATCAAGACCCTCCACCCATTTTTGACTACGATGCCCACCTGAAATTTCTGCAAAGCTACAACCACAATTTTTTCAGGCTTTGGCGTTGGGAAGTTCCAAAATGGGGCGAGGACCAGCCGCGCGGCGCCGTTAAGTATTGCCAGCCGCACCCCTGGGCACGCACGGGGCCGGGCCTGGCAAGAGACGGCAAGCCCAAATTCGATCTTACGAAGTTCGACCCGGAATACTTCGATCGAATGCGCGCGCGGGTTTCCGCGGCGGGGGAACGCGGCTTCTACGTCTCCGTAATGCTTTTTGAAGGCTGGGAACTGGAATATACAAACGCCTGGACCTACCACCCCTTTAACGGTCCCAACAATGTTAACGGAATCTTTGCGGATGCGAAGCTGGACCTGTTGCCGCCGGAAAAACCTCTGCACCTGCCCGCCTCCGCCGGTGAAGACATCGAAGGGCTGAGGACCGCTCACTACGGGGGCTCCGGTTATGTCGGCGCCGGACTGACTTACAACACATTGCAGGATAGCGAGGGCGGCAAAAAGGTGCTGGCCTTGCAGGAAGCTTATGTCCGCAAGGTCATTGACACGGTGAACGACCTCGACAATGTCTTATATGAGGTATGCAATGAAGCCGGATCCTACTCGACCCCCTGGCAGTATCACTTCATCGGCTTCGTGAAACAATATGAAGCCCAAAAGGCCAAGCAGCATCCCGTGGGCATGACCTCGGAAGTGCCCGGCGACAACTCCACTCTTTATAATAGCGCGGCGGACTGGGTCTCGCCCCATCCGGCTGAGGGAGCTTACAACTACCTCTCGGATCCATCTCCCAACTATCTTGGCAAGGTCATTGTAAACGATACCGACCACCTTTGCGGGCACACCTGTGGCGATAACGTGTGGGTATGGAGGAGTTTTTGCCGCGGGCTTAACGTCCTGCTGATGGAGGATTTTGCTCCTTCGCCGACCTGGCAGGATTCGGCGCGCGTGGCGATTGGACAGACACGCACATGGTCCGAAAAAATTGACTTGGCGCACATGGTGCCCGACATCCGGGGCGATATGTCGGAAACCCACTACGCCCTGGCCAATCGGGGCCAGGAATACCTGGTATTTCAAGACGGTAACAAGGGTGAGTTCACGGTCAATTTGACCGACGCCCCTGGCGCTTTCACTTCCGAATGGTTCAACACCTCCACTGGAGACACTTCCCCGTGGAAAACCATCCCGGGGGGAGGAGTCAGGACGTTCCCCACGCCTTTTGCGGGCCCGGCCGTGCTCCATCTGAAGCTGGTGACGTAACCTGGCCCGGCCGCTTTTCTGTGGAGAGCGACCTCCGTTGGATCACTGTTTTTCTGCTCCCAGCTCCCCAGACTGCCGCTTGAGGCGAACGCGCAAGCAATCCCGCCGCTCTAACTAATTTTGAGCTGGGCAATCAAGCGGGCCAGAGGCAAAACCAGTGGATTACAAAGTGCATGCGCCCGCTTCTCTCTCCCGCGCGGAATTTGAGGATCTCTTCCGAAGTGTGTGCAACTGGGGGCGATGGGGAGAAGCGGACGAAAGGGGGACGCTAAACTATATCACCCCGGAGCACGTGCGCGCGGCAGCGCAGTTGGTTCGCTCCGGACAAAGTGTCACGTTGTCGCTTCCCCTCAACACCGTGGCCGGACCTGATAATCCCCGGCCCTCGATCCACCACATGGTCAAGATGTTTGACCTGCCCTTGCCGGCCCGCGGCGAACCCCGCTTTGCTGGAGATTATCTGGGCACGGAGATCCACGGTGATAGCCGCACTCACATCGATGCCCTCTGTCACGTCGCCTACAAGGGCCAGATTTACAACAACCGGCCAACCAGCATCGTTACTTCCCGTGGGGCGGCGCGGCAGGACATCACGGCCTACGTCAACGGCATCGTGGGGCGGGGAGTGCTGCTCGATCTTCCCCGTTTATACGGAGTGAAATGGCTGGAGCCCGGTCATGCGGTGACCGTCGATGAATTGGAGAGAGCCGAGAAGGCCCAAGGCGTCCGGTTGCGCGAGGGAGATATCTTTCTGTTTCGCACGGGCCACTCCCGGCGGCGCCGCGAGCTGGGGGCGTGGGACAACAGTTATGAAGGGGATGGCCAGGCGGGCCTGCACCCGAGCACGATGACCTTGCTTCATGAGCGCAAGGTGGCCGCGTTCTTTCCCGATGGTGACGGGGAGACCGTCCCCATCGACGTGGAAGGCGTGGCATACCCCATTCATGCGCTCCAGATCGCGGCCATGGGAATGGCGTGCGCCGACAGCCTGCAGTTTGAAGATTTGGTGGAGGTAGCCGAGCGGCAAGGCCGCTGGGAATTCATGGTCGTGGCGTGCCCTCTGTTTCTTCCCGGAGGCACAGGTTCCCCCTTCAATCCCCTTGCAATACTCTGATGAGCGCTTCGGGGGGAGCGGCCGGGACGCCAGAACAGAAACGCCGGGAATCGCCGAGGGACGCAGGAGACCGTTATGGGGAAACTCGAAGGCAAGATTGCGATCGTTACGGGCGGCGGAAGCGGCATCGGTAAAGGCATAGCCGCAGGGCTGGCTGCGGAAGGGGCCCAAGTGGTCATCGCCGGAAGAAGGGCGGAAGTCTTGAATCAGACCGTGCGAGAATTCACGGAATCAGGATTCAAGGCGATTGCCATCCCCACCGATATCACCGATGAAGCGCAGGTCATCGCATTGTTTGCGGGCGCCGCGGAACGGTTTCAGCGAGTCGACATCCTGGTGAACAATGCGGGAGTGGTGGACGGAGGCGCGCTCGAGGAGCTTTCGGCAGCTACCTGGGACAAGGTGATCTCGACGAACCTGCGCGGGCCCTTCCTTTGCACTCGTTCCGCGCTGCGCATCATGAAAGCGCAAGGCGGCGGAAGAATCATCAATATTGGCAGCATCTCTGCCCAGCGTCCGCGTGTCAACTCCGGGGCGTATGCGGTGAGCAAATTCGGGATCTGGGGCCTGACCCAGTCCACGGCTTTGGAGGGGCGCGCCCACGGCATCTCGGCCTGCTGCCTGCACCCGGGAAACACTCAGGTGGAAATCTCCGACGAAAAGGTCGGCGCAGTGACCGGAATTACGGACTATATCCGCGAACCCAAAATGCAAGTCAAGGAAATCGCCGAAGTCGCCGTTCTGATGGCCACGCTTCCGGCCCATATAAACATGCTGGAAGCCATTGTTTTGCCGGTGAAGCAGGCTTATCTGGGACGAGGGTGAGAAGCGACAAGGAGAAATGATGGACCGCGTTCCACTTCGCAGTGACGAATGGTTTCTGCGCAAGGACGAAGTTGGCCTTCGGCACCGCAGCGTGCTGTCGACTCTGGGTTTCGACCCGCAATCGGCCGCCGGCAAGCCCATCATTGGCATTTGCAACCCGGCGAGCGAATTCAACAACTGCGAAATGGGCCTGAAGGAGCTCGTTCAGATGGTGAAGCGCGGGGTGACGGAGGGCGGGGGCGTTCCCCTGGAGTTTCCCACCATGGCTTTGGGAGGAGAGTTTCTTAAACCCTCGGACCTGCCTTATCGCAACCTGGTTTCCATGGACATCGAAGAGACCGTGCGCGCCAACCCCATCGACGGGCTGGTCCTGCTCTCGGGCTGCGACAAGACTACGCCCGCGCAATTAATGGCGGCGGCGAGCTGCGACATTCCCGCCATTCAGTTGTCCGCAGGCCCCAAGGTAACCGGCTATTGGCGAGGCCAGGAAATTGGCGCGGCCACCGACCTGTGGACTCACTGGGATGATTATCGCTCCGGCAGGCTGGGGCAGGAGGAGTTCAGGGAACTGGAGCTCTGTATTTCCTGCTCGTACGGGACATGCAACGAAATGGGCACCGCGTCAACCATGGCGATTCTCTCGGAAGCGCTCGGCATGATGCCTTCGGGCGCTTCCAGCATTCCCGCCAACGACTCGCGCCGCCGCGTGGCCGCGGAGCTGGCCGGCCGGCGGTGCGTGGAAATGGTGAAGGAGCAGTTGCGTCCCAGCCAAATCATGACGCCGGCGGCCTTCCAAAACGCCATCCGCGTCCTCAGCGCCATTGGGGGTTCCACGAACGCCGTCATCCATCTTGTAGCGATGGCGGGAAGGCTGGGGACCGGCTTGCCGCT
>JASIKV010000005.1 GCA_030049455.1 Terriglobia bacterium | reverse complement strand
AATCCCGCGGATCCCTTCGGATCCACGGCGGACGCCGCGGCGTACCTGTTTGACGAATTCAATCGCCTGGGGGTTTTGCAGACGGAACTGTTTGTTGATAATGACAAGTTCAAGGGGCGCGAGAAGCCGCTGCCCGACCCGGCGATTCGGGACAGATTCAACGCGGCCATCGCCCGGAGCCAGAAGCTGGCCGACGCGATCCTTCAGCGCTCGCCCAATGATCGGAACGCGCTGTTCGCGAGCGTCTTGAACCAGGGTCTCGAATCGGATTATCTGGCGATGGTGGAAAAGCGCGATCTGGCCGCGCTGGCGTACACCAAGCACGCCGGGCAGACCGCCGAAAAACTGCTCTCGGTTGATCCCAACTGCTATGACGCTTATCTGGCCATTGGCGTGGAGAATTACCTTTTGGGGTTGAAGCCCGCGCCCGTGCGCTGGATTCTGGGAATCTACGGCGCCGAAACCGACAAAGATGCGGGAATCCAGAAATTGCAAATGACCGCGACCCAGGGACATTATCTTTTGCCCTTTGCCCGGTTGCTGCTCGCTGTCGCCGCGCTGCGCGACAAAAACCGCCCCGAGGCCAAGGCCTTACTTCAGAATCTGGCACAGGAGTTTCCGAACAACGAGCTTTACAGGCAGGAGCTTGCGCGGCTGCAATGAGAACCGAAATTCGAAAATCGAAACTCGAAATTCGGGAGTTGGGCAAAGGAATTGAAATGTCGAAGGTTGGTAGCAGCCAGCTTTGGCGAGGCGAATTTCGAGTTTCGATTTTCGAGTTTCGACCTCCATCCGAGGGATGGCCAATATGAACATTGCCGGTGTTGGCAGCGCGTTCCCCAAGAACTACTACCCCCAGCCCGTCCTCAGCGCGGCGCTGAAGAAATACTGGGCCCATCGTCTGACCAATCCGGAGGTTGTGGATCGGATGCACGCGCACGCGGAAATTGATGGCCGCCATTTGGCCCTGCCGATTGACGCCTACTACCAATTGAATACCTGGGGCGCGGCCAACGACGCCTGGATCGAATGCGCGCAGGAGTTGGGCGAACAGGCGCTCTGCCGCGCTCTCGCGGGCCCCGGCCTTGCTCCCCGCGATATTGACGCCTTGTTTGTGGTCTCGGTCACCGGCATTGCCAGCCCCTCGCTCGACGCGCGCCTGGTGAATCGCATGGCCATGTCGCCGCGCATCAAGCGCATCCCGATTTTTGGACTGGGCTGCGTGGCGGGAGCGGCGGGAATCGCCCGGGCGGCGGATTACGTTCGCTCCTTTCCCGGGCACGTTGCCGCGCTGCTGGCGGTGGAACTCTGTTCGCTGACCTTGCAACGCGAAGACGTTTCGATGGCCAACCTCATATCCGCAGCGCTGTTCGGCGACGGCGCGGCCGCGGTGATCGTGGCGGGAGCGGAAAGCAAATTCCCCGGCGCGGAAATTCTCGACGCGCGATCCATCTTCTACCCGCAAACCGAACACATCATGGGTTGGGACATTTCCGAAAAAGGCTTTCAGATCGTGCTTTCGCCTGAATTGCCGCAGCTCATCGTGGACCATCTGGGGCACGATGTGGATGAATTCCTGGCCCACCACGGGCTGGCGCGCAAAGACATCGGCCGCTGGATCCTGCACACGGGCGGCCCGAAGATTCTTGAAGCCACGGCTGCGGCCCTTGGACTTTCGCGAGAAGATCTGGACGCCTCGTGGGATTGCCTGCGCAAGGTGGGCAACCTGTCTTCGGCTTCGGTGCTTCTGGTCCTGGAGGATGTGTTCAAGCGCCGGCGGCCGGAGCGGGGAACTTATTCGGTGCTCGCGGCCATGGGGCCGGGCTTCTGTTCGGAATTGGTGCTGCTCAGGTGGAATTGATGAGTGCGGGCGTTTTGAAAACGGACATCTTCATCGTAGGCGGCGGTCCGGCGGGGCTGGCAGCCGGAATTGCCCTGCGCGCACACGGCATGCGTGTGACGGTGGCAGATTCCGAGCGCCCTCCCATCGACAAGGCTTGCGGCGAAGGCCTGATGCCGCCGGCAGTGGCGGCGCTCAAGAAGCTTGGCGTGGCATTGGGCGCCTTGCAGGCCGTGCCTTTTCGGGGAATCCGCTTTATCGGTGGCGGCAAGGCTGCTGAGGGTTCGTTTCAAGGCGTCTATGGACTGGGCGTACGCCGCACCGCTCTCCACAAAGCGCTCGTGGAAAGAGCGGCGGAAGCGGGCGTTGAGCTTCTCTGGGGAGCGCGAGTGCAAAGCCCCGCGCGGGGAGCGGTTTCAGTGGATTCGCGCCGCGTCCAATGCCGTTGGATCGTCGGTGCGGACGGGCAAAATTCCCAGGTGCGCAAATGGGCAGGCCTGGAGGCGGGGAGCGCGCTGGAAACTCGTTTTGGATTTCGCCGCCATTACCCCGTGGAGCCCTGGACGGATTTTGTGGAGGCGCACTGGGGAAGGACTTGTCAAATTGTAGTCACTCCGGTCGGTGCAAGGGAGATCTGTTTGACGGCCACTTCCCGCTCGGCGCAATGGCGACTGGCAGAGGCCCTTGCTGAATTCCCGGAGATTTCGCGAAGGCTGGCAAAGCTCGCTGTGCTCGACAAAGAGCGCGGTGCGGTCAGCGCCCTGCGCATTCTGCACGATGTTCTGCGTGACCCTTTCGTCCTGCTGGGCGACGCGTCGGGCTCCGTGGATTCACTCACCGGAGAAGGCATGGGACTGGCGTTCCAGCACGCCCATGCCCTGAGCGAGGCGATTTCGGAGGGTGACCTCAGTCTTTATGGAGCCGCGCACCGCCGGATCAATCGCCCTCACGAGCAGGCCTCACGGCTTCTGATCGCATTGGAGAAGCGCGCCTGGCTCC
>JASIKV010000084.1 GCA_030049455.1 Terriglobia bacterium | reverse complement strand
GGGTAGAGATCGCGCTTGAGAGCGACGGTGGCGCTGGAGCCGTCAAATCGCCCAAGCGTGAGGGTAGTGCGATAGGCGCTGGCCGGGCGCACACTCACGCTTTCTTCAATTCGCGCTTCAGAACGGCCGCGGGTGGCAGTGAACTTCAGCGACGCCGGCCCCAAAACCGGGTTGGCTTTCAGGCGGAATTCCGCCACACCTTCGCGCTTCCCGGCAATTTCCAGATCCGATGCCGCCTCGCTGCTCAGGGTCAGCTCCTTCGAGACCTGGAGCTGCACGTGGATCGGCCCATTGCCGTTGAGATTGTTGAAAACTCCCACGGTCACGGTGAACTCATCGCCCGGAGCGACCATGGCGGGCACGTTGGGAGTCAAAACGAAGTCGCCCTTCACTTCCGTGTCCGCTTCGCTCACTCCGGCGCGGCGCGGATTCACGGCAACAGCGAGAATGCGCAGCCGTCCGTTGTAGTAATCGGGCACGGTGTAGTGCAGTTCGCGGCCTTCGGGGCCAACATCAATGATTCCGCTCCACCACGCCACGGGCGGCTTGTGCTGGCGGCTGAAAGGATTCAGGTGGCGCGAGAAGTCGCCGCCCATGTCGCCACCGGGAGCGGCGAGAGCGAGGAAGCGCTGGAACTCCGGCAAAATCAAATCGAGAATCTGGGTGGTTTCCACCTGAAGCATGCGCTTCTGGAAAAAGAATCCCAGAGGATTGGGATTGGTGTAGCGTGCCACCTGAAGGATTCCTTCGTCCACCGCAAAGACCGCGACGCGCGAGGCCTCGGCGGGCGCGACGTGGATCGCGAGCACATTTCCGGGCTTCACTTGGCGGGCGGCCGAGAGCTGCACCTGTTCCGTGCGCGCGGAAAGGTCGGCGGCAAAGGGCGCCACGCCGTAGGAAAGCGGGCTCATGAAGATTTCATCGGAAGACGGATCGCGCAGGAACTCCACGGTCACATAGCCGTTGCCCTCAAATCCCGCGGGCAGGGTAATGTGCTGAACGGAGCTGGTAGTCGAGCTGCGGAACCACTGGTGCAAAAAGACGTGGTCGCGCTCAACGGTAATCAGCCCGGCGCCCGCGTAAGGCGCGCGAATGCTGACGTTGATGGTGTCGCCGCCCGAATAAGCTGCTTTGTCGAGCTGGATTTGCAGTTCGGCGTTGCGCTCGAGCGAGCGCGAGATGTTCGCCTCGCCCGCCACGCTGTAACTCAGCCGATTCAGTTCCTCGCCCGCTTCATTGCGCAGCACCAGCGAGAAATCGCCGGGCTCCTGGGTGGGAAGCGGGAAGCTGGCGCCGCCCGCGGCAAGCTGCACGTTGCGCGTGTTGCGCACGATGTCTTTCAGGCGCGAGACGTACTGATACGTTCCATCCGGCTGCTGGGTGAGCACCGAGAGATATTTCCGCTGCACCCACTCGAGCGTAAGCTGCGGCGTGGCGACAGGAGCAAGCTGCTGGTTTACCGCCAGCCAATGCGCCGAGCGCGCAGAGGCGCGCGTGACAAAGTCCAAATCACCGTCGGGCTTTACGCCCACCAAATATGGAGCGGCGGAGACGATGGCGGAGTTCTGAGCCGCGACGCTGCGGCCGCCCTCGGCCTCAAAGACTCGCGCCAAAACGTTGAGCCGGTAAGCGCGCCCCGCGAAGCGAGTCAGATTGAGATTCAGCTCGGCGTTGCCCTTGTCATCAGTAATCGTCGCGGCCAGGTCTTCGTGGTAGGGTTCTTTCACCACCTCGCCAATCTGGAAGCGATAATCGGGATATTTATCGTAGTGCGGCAGGACGGGGGAGATGTTGAGCTCGCCCTGCACGCGGCGGTTGCCGGCGGGCTCGCCGAAAAGCTGCATGGCATTTACCGTCGCTTCCACATCGCCGGGCGTGAGCCAGCCGGGAAATGCCCGCTCCGAAAGGTCCAGCCGCACCTTCATGCGGTCAGGCTCAAATTCCTGCACGTTGAACGACTCGCTGCCCAGCATTTCGCGGTGCCTCTCGTCCTTGGGGAGCCAGGCAACGGCCTCGTACGTTCCGGTGGGTGAATCGGGCTGCGTGGAGAAGGTGACTTCGTCGAAGGCGGTTTCGCTGAGCTTGATTTTCTCGCGGCGCACCACGTTGCCGCGCGGGTCGGTGATTTCGACGTTCACGGTCAGGCCGGTGAGCGAGGACTTCCAGTCCGCCGTGCGGGTAATCATGCCGATGTGAGCGGTTTCACCGGGGCGATACATGCCGCGATCGGTGAAGAGGTAGGCGGAAAGCTGCTGTGGCGAGGCCGCGTTCTCAACCCCGCCGGTATCAAAACGCGACAGGTCAAGGTTGCGGCCGTTCGTGCGCAGCGGCATGAAAGAAAAGTCGGCGTCTTTTTCCACCAGAATCAGCAGCGGAGTTTTTTCCCGGCGCAGGACGGGGAGCTTGGGGAAATGCGCGACGCCCGTTGCATCCGTCGTGGAGGCCGCCACGGGCTCACCGTTGCGCCCGTCGATTTCCACGCGCGCGCCGCCCACGGGTTCGCCGCGATGGAGCGATTGCACGAACACGTCGCGGCTGCCGTCGTTCGACTGCTTGACGATGAAGCCCAGATCGGTGATGAGAATCAGGCGCGAGTCCTCAACCGGCTGCTGATTGTTGTCCTCTTGCTCACCGTTTTCTTCGTCGTTCCGCCTTCTCGCCGCCGGCGCGGCGCGAATGCGCAGCAGGAAAAGTCCGCGCTTGCTTCCGCTGCTGTCCTGAAGGTATTGACTGAGGTCGATGTTGTCATAGAGGGGGATGCCGGGCTTTTGTCCGCGATCATCATGGATGACGACGAACCGCTCGACGATGGCGTCTTCAAGGTCGCCGATTTGCGGCTTGGCGTAATCCCACATCTGCGCGGCGAGGTGCTGGAGCTGGTTGGGCAGCACTCGCCCCACTTCCACCTGCACTTTCCCTACGTCGCGCGCGAGGTAGCCAACTTTCTTGTCGCCGGCCAGCGACAGCAGCGCGCCCTTGCCGAGGAAGGTCAGCGCGGGCGGGTAGGGAATCACTTGAACAGTGGCGGTGTAGGGCTTGCCGGAAATGTATCCGCCCGTTCCCTGCACGCCGTCCTTCACCCAAAGGTAAACGTAGCGGCCCACGGGCGCGGTGAATTTAAATCCGTGCGTGGTCTGTTCGCCGCCGTCGGAAGCCACATAAGCAAGAGTCAGAGCCTGCGATTGGGCGAGAATATCGCTGCCGATTTCTGACTCATCGCTCCAGTTGTAAGGCTTCTTGTCTTCCGCGGGCTGGCGAGGGCTGCGCACCGGCAGCAGGTAGGCGGAAACCATTCCCGTGAAGGACTGCTCCGTTACGGGCGACGAGCTGGTGATGAGCAAAACCTGCTCCGGTTCGTAGCGGGCATTATCCACCAGGGTCATCTGCGCGCCGTCGAAGCGCAGGCTGGTGCGGCCGGGAATCACCACCGCAGCCTGAAGTTTTTCGTCGAATTCGTTCCCGCCCCGCGCCGCCCGAATGCCCTTGTCGATGGCGAGGGTGACGGTCGTATCGTCGCGGGGCATTTGGAGCGCCGCGGAGTGGATGTAGGCGAAGAGCTTCAGCTTGTCATAGAGCACCGTGAAGTGTTTACTGTCGGGCGCGAGGCCCAGGAACTCCGCGTCCTTGGCGGGGGTGAGCGAAACGTGCTCCTCAAATGTGCTTGTATCCACAGGGTGCGTGAAGCTGACCGTGGCCACCAGGTTTTTCTGCGCCGGATTCTGCGGGTCCTGGTAAAACTTGCTTTCGGTGATCTTCGCGGCGAAGGGTTGAGTCTTGAAGTCGAAGTCGTAGTGCTCAAGGGCCACTCCGCGGGCCAGAAATCCCCTTTTCGCGAATTTGACGGTAAAGGCGGCGTCGATGGGCCAGTCGGAACCGGGGGCGAATTGCAACTGCCGGTCATTTGTCCATGTCCACTGGCCGGCGAAGGCGGGCGAAATTGCGATTCCCGACGTCAGCCGCTTGTTGATGTTGGCGAGGGGCGCTGCCGATTCCTGGAAGTCGACGGTGAGCGGAGCAATTGTGGGGACTCCGTTTTCGTTGTAGGTCGTCAGCACCGGCTCCGTAACGTTGAATTCAATGTAATGCGGCCGTGGACGCACCTTGTACCAGGTGATTCCCGCCGCCACGGTCACCACAAGGGCAATCGCAACGGCCAGGCGCCGAAGATCGTCAATTAGAAATTTCCCTGCCCGGGCGATTTGCCGTCCCACCCAGCGAATCCACTCGGGCGCCTGCCACTGTACTCGGCCAAAAATTTTTGACAGCAGACTCAGAATGAAACGCCAAAATCGATTGGGGGGATTGGGTGGGTTTGTGGGGTCTGTTACGGAGATCATGGCCGGGCATTATACGCGGGCGACAGTGGATAAACCAATACATCCCAAGCTTATCTGTTGTCCTAGTTTGAATGTAGCGCCGAGCTTCAGCTCGGCACGTGCCGACCTGAAGCTCGGCGCTACTGCAAACTGCGCCAAAGGGGCGAAGAGGGGGCAGGAATCAGCTACTGGACGGTTTTTTTCTGAAGGCGGGCGGCTCGCTCGTCGATGATGCCCCGGGCAATTTCGCGCATGGACTTGCGCAACTGGCGGCTCTGTCTGCGCAGTGACAGGTAAGCTTCCTCTTCGCTCACCTGCAATTCGCGCTGCAGGATTCCCTTGGCGCGTTCAACAATCTTGCGCGCCTCAAGCTCCTCGGAAAGCTGCGAGCTTTTTTCCTGAAGGCGCGCGATTTCCATTTCCGCGCCCACGAAGAATCCGATCGTGGAGAGCAGACGGACTTCGCGGCGCGTGTAGGCGTGCGGCTGGCGATTTTGCAGGTTCATGACTCCCACCACCTGGCCGCCGCAGAGGATGGGCACGGAGAGGAACGCCTCGTAGCTGTCTTCGGGAAGCTCGTTGAAGAACTGGAATCGCGCGTCCTGGAAGGCGTTGCAGGCGATGGCGACGGGCTGCTGATTTCGCGCCACCCAGCCGGTGATTCCTTCGTCCAACCCCAGGCGCAGGCGGTCCACTTCGCCCGGATGCGGATTTTTCGAAGCGCGCAGCACCAGCTCGTTCCCCTCCAGCAGGTAGACAAAGCACGAATCGCATTTCACCACGCTCGAGGCAAATTCCACCACGCGCCGGAGCACCTCGCGCAACGGTGCGGAGGAAGCCATCCGGCTGCCGATTTCGTGAAGAAAATCCAGCCCCTGCTCCTTGTGCTTTTCCCGCAGAATTTCTGTGGAGCGGGCCGCGGCCTCCGCCACCAAAAGTCCCATTCTGGGGTGCGAGGCTTCCAGGTCCGCGCGCAAACCGTGCGCGCCCAGGTGCTCGGATGTGGTGGGTCCAACCGAGGCGATGACGATGCGCTCCATTTTCCTGCGCATCGAATCTTCGATTCCCATCGTTCCCGCAACCCTGAAAAGATGGTCGGCCTGCACGGCGGCCGTCAGCAGGACCACGTCGATTTCACCCTCAGCCAGCCTGAGCGCCGCACTCTGCAGAGGAGTTACGTCTTCAGGCAGCGACCAGCGGTAGATGGGAATGCGTGTCACGCGGGCTCCGCGTTCATTCAGTCCCGTCAGCAATCCTGTGCAGGGCGCGCCGTATTCCTGCACGGCCACTCGCAGGCCGTTCAGCTTTTCCGGCCCGGCCCGGCCGTCGAGCGCACGCAGGATCTCGCGCCAGGTATTGGGTTCAGGCGCGACGACGTCGGGCTTCACGCCCAGCTCCGCGAGGGCGGAAACCGGTTTCGGCCCCCGCGCCACCACTTGCACACTTGCCAGCGCGCTGCACAGGTCCGCCGGCGCATACACACCCTTCAGCGACCCTACGAGCCCGTGAATGCCTGCCCCGGTAAGAAAAATCACCATGTCGAACTGCCCGCCCATCAAGCCGGCGACGAATGAGCGCAACTCAGGATTAGGTTCCAGCTTCACCTCGCGCAGAGCGGGCGCAGCAACGGGCTGCCCGCCGTAGGTGGCGATCAGCTTCGAGACTTCTTTGGCGTGCCGGCTCTCCAGCGACAGCACGCGAAGACCGCTGAATGTTGACGTGGGCATCTCTACGATCCTAAAAGCGATAGTTCATTTCAATATTCTCGAATTGCCCATTCGTACCGCCAGAATGGTGGTGGTGCAGTTCAAACTTGTAGCTGCGAGTTCACCTTGCCAAATGGCGGCATTAAGCCGCCTCTACTTCAAACTGCACCACTACCCGCCGGGATTAATGCCAGTGACCAGCTCTTACCCCAGGCGTGAGCGGAATAGGCCGTAACGCTGAATCCGTATGGCAATGGATATCCAGACTCACGTCGAAAAGTTGGCCGGGCTTCGATTGCCATTGCAGGCGCGGCCGGTACAGCCGAAGGAGTTCGACTGAAAAGCACCGCCACCGCCGTACCACAAATCCTGAGCATTAGCGAGGCGCAAGGCGTGGAGTTCGCTGCGCAAAGCGAGGGATTTGGGAAGTCGAAATGCCGCCGAGCCGTAAGAACCTTCGTCATTCATCATATTATAGAAAGGAAATCGCGCATAGGGCCGCGGCGTGAATGATCTGTCACGACCCGCTTCTGAAGCCCTGCGCTACTGCTCCTCAAATGCGGGCACTTCAACCCGCGCAAAGACCTGCTCGCGGGCAGGAGTCCGCGCGCTGTAACACTCCGCCTCGCGAAACCGTAACAGAAAGACACCGAAAGCCGCGAAGGCCACGCTACCGCCTAAGATCAAGAAGGCTGTTGCTCCCGAAATGCCCTCAACTTTAAAGAGCGCTGCGGCGACAACCGCTCCGACATTTCCACCGGCGCCGACGATCCCGGACACCGACCCAACCGCATTGGGGCGAACCAGGGGAACTATCGCAAAGGTCACTCCGCAGGCCATGCACAGCAACAGTCCGACGAGCATGAAAACGGCGACCGCAGCCCCCAACTCCTTCACCCGCGAAAACAACATGATGGCCAGGCCCTCCGCGAAGAGGGTCGCGCCCAGAAGCAGCGAGCGGCCGGGCAAGCCCCAGCGCCCGCCGACCCAGTCGCCGGTGATGCCACCGAACGCGCGGGCGTAAATATTCATCATTCCTGCCAGGCTGGCGACAATCCCGGCCAGCTTAAGCGTCAGGTGAAAATTGTCCGTGAAGTAGAGGGCCGCGACGTTATCCACCGTGATCTCTACCCCGAAACACGCGCCGTAAAGAAGGAAAAGAACCCAAACGCGATAGTCACAGGCCGCCTCCCAGAACGCATGCGCGCCGAGGGCTGGCACGAAGGGCCTGCCGTCCGGCGTATCCGCGTTAAAACGATAGTAGGCAATGCCCGTGAGCATCATGAGAGCTCCCGGGACGACCATCGCCAGGCGCCAGCTCAAAAACCTGTCAGCACCCAGTCCAACCATCGCGCCAACCAGCAGCGGCATCAACCATTGCGCGATGCCGCCGCCGAGATTGCCCCATCCGGCCGTCATGGCGTTGGCGGCGCCCACAACTCGCGGTGCGAACATGATGGATGTGTGGTACTGGCTGATGACAAATGACGCGCCGATCAATCCAATGGCCAGCCGGAACAGCAAAAACGAATGGTAACTGTGCGCGAGGCCGATGCCCATTACCGGCAGGCTGCCAAAAAGCAACAATGCGCTGTAGGTCCGCCGCGGTCCGAAGCGGTCGCAAAGCCAGCCGGTGAGAAGACGCGCGAAGATGGTCATCGCTACAGAAGCAATAACAGTGTTGCCCACTTGCGCCTTCGTGAGCTTCAGGTCGTCCCGCACCAGGGACATCAGAGGCGCAATTCCGAACCATGCGACGAAACACAGCAGGAAGGCAAACCAGGAGAAGTGAAAGGCGCGCATGGGAGCGCTGCTAAAGTCCCGCAACCGGATACGGTCGGATTTTCCATCCTTTTCCGAAAGTCTCGAGATGTTCATGGCGTTCGTTTCCTAAGCAATTGCCGATTCGGGCGTGTAAGCGAGTAATCATCCTCCGGCAAAGCCGGAGGCTTTTGCGGTGTTTGGACCCTCAAAGCGGACTGACCGCCATGAAGTAACCCCTCACCCATCACCCCGTCTCCCCCCTTCCTTCTCCCCTGGGGAGAGGGAAGAGGGGAAGGGGAGTTGGGGTGAGGGGTCCTTTGGAATTACTCGCCACAACATTCACCGCACACTGCTTGTAATTCGGTTCGCGTGAGATCGGGTCGAATGCGCTCTGCGTAACCTGATTGACATTGGTTTCGACAAAATGAAAAGGCATGAAGACCTGTCCGGGCGCGACGATTTCCGTGACGCGCAATTCGACGCCCCGTACGACGCCTCGCGCCGACTGAACATCCACCCGGTCGTGGGGCTTGAGATGAAGCGAGGCGGCGTCCAGCGGATTCATCTCGAGCCAGGCGTTCGGGGACATCCGCTCCAGGATAGGCACTTGCGCCGTTTTGGTCCGCGTATGCCAGTGTTCCACCGTGCGGCCCGTGTTGAGAATAAGCGGGAACCTTGGGTTGGGCTGCTCGGGGAACGGCTCCCATTGAACGGGGAGCAGCCTGGCTTTGCCTTCCTCGGTCGGAAAGTGGCCGTCGGAATAGAGCCGGGTGGTTTCGAGCCCCTCAGCATTTTCCGGGAATGGCCATTGGATCCCGCCGTGCTGCTCCAGAAGTTCGTAGGTGATGCCGGAATAGTCGCAAAGCCGGCCGGCGGAGACGCACTTCCATTCCTCAAAAGCGTCGCGCGGCCCGGCCCAGTCCGGGAAGAGCTCGTCGTAGCAGCCCAATTTCCTGGCGAGAGCGAGATAGATGTCAAAGTCCGCCCTGGCTTGCCCTGGAGGATTAACCGCCCGATTCACCTTACTCACACGACGCTCGGAGTTCGTGTAGGTGCCTTCCTTCTCTCCCCAAATTGCCGCGGGCAACACCAAGTGGGCCATTTCCGAGGTCGGTGTTGGATGAAACCCGTCCTGCACGACGAGGAATTCCAGCGTCTCGAGCCCTTGCTTCAGCACATCAAGGTTGGGGAAGGAAACAATCGGGTTGGTGGCGATGACCCACAGGGCGCGAATCCTCTTCGCGACGGCCGCTTCGATAATGTCGGGGTAGGCCAACCCGCGCATGGCCGGGATGCGCTCGGCGGGAATGTTCCACAGTTTTGCGAGTGCTTCACGGTCATCCCCGCTCTCAAACTTCCGGTATCCCGGCAGGCTGGAAGTGAATCCCGCCTCGCGCGTGCCCATTGCGTTGCATTGCCCCGTAATGGAAAACGGCGAAGCGCCCGGGCGGCCGATGTTTCCCGTAATCAGGGCGAGGTTGTTGATGGCATTCACCGTCTCCGCGCCCTGGGTGCTGTGGTTCACACCCATCGTCCAGCCGATGAATGCGGCCTCAGCGCCTCCATACAGCGACGCCGTCCTCAAGATCAGATCTTCGCTCAGGCCGGTGATACGGGAGACGTAATCCGGGGAATACCGGGCGACTGACTTCTCCAACTCTTCAAATCCGGTCGTATGGCGGGAAATGTAAGCGCGATCTATGGCTCCAGCGCGGATGAGAATGTGGATCAGACCGTTAATCAAGGCCATATCCGATCGCGGCTTGAGGGGCAGGTAGAGGTCCGCCATCATGGCGGTCTTGGTTACTCGCGGATCGGCGACGATCAGGGTTTTGCTGGGATTCGCTTCCAAATGCTGGCATAGGATGGGATGGTTGTCGGCAATGTTCGCGCCGATCAGGAAAACCACGTCTGCCTTCTGCAAATCTTCGTATGCTCCGGGCGGGCCGTCGCTTCCGAACGACCGCTTGTAACCCGAAACAGCGCTGGCCATGCAAAGAGTCGTATTCCCGTCAAAATTCCGAGTGCCGAAGCCCAGTTGAACGAGTTTGCCGAGGGTGTAGAACTCCTCGGTGACCAGTTGCCCTGTGCTGATTACACCTAGAGCGTTTGGGCCGTGCTTTTCCTGAACGGCCCGGAACTTGCCCACCATTGTGTCCAGCGCCTCATCCCAATCCACGGGCATCAGCTTTCCATTTTTTCGGAGAAGGGGGTGCCGGGCCCGGTTAGGCGCCTCCAGTGTGTAGTGCTCGGAAAGCCCTTTGGGGCACAGTTTGCCGAGATTCACGGGGTGATGGGGATTGCCGCGGACGCTCACCGCTCGCCCATCCTTGACGCCCACAAACATTCCGCAGCCCACCGAACAATACCCGCAAGTGGTGGCCACCCAGCGGTCGGGGATTTTCTGCGCCGAGGTGTAGCCCAATTCCGGATCGGTGGCGAAGGCGTACCGCTCAGAAAGGATGTCGAGCCCGAGTTGACGCTTCAGCGTCATGCGGCCTGCCTATCCGCTGTCAGGTAGGAAGCCGCCATGTTCTTGGATACAACGCTGACGAAGAAGAGATACCGGCCGAGGACTTCGCCCGCGAACGCCGCGCCAAATGCCGCCCAGCCCGTCCATCGGCTGGTGAATGCGAGGGGCAGCAAGATTCCGCCGCCAATGGTCAACGCTCCGCGCAGCAAAAGGTGCGGCTTCAGCCTCGTGGAAAGTAGCTGGGCGGAGGCCTGCATTTCGAACGACTCGGAAGCCGTAAGGCGCAGGAATTTCGCAGCCTGATTGAGAATCAGCAGCGAGGCGGCCGTGACCGGGGCCGCGAGCCACCCTCCCGGTAAAACGCCGACGCTCGCAGCAAAAAGCGGTCCGAGCAATGCCCCTGTGAGAAAGAACTCGCTTGACGTATGTGCGCTGTTCCAGGCGGGGCGCGCCGTCACCCGATAGATGCGGGAGCTTGCCTCCACACCCGCGACGCCGAACAAACAAGTCATTAAGCCCAGGAGGGCGCCAACGCCAAGTTTCCACCACAAGGCCGCGGCATAGAGCGAGGCCATGGTGGAGAAGGCGCAAAACAGAAGGATCTCGCGGCTTAACCACGAGCGGCGCCACATTTTGAGGGCGCGGTAGGCGTGCACGGGCCGCCCCAGGTGCAAAGCAGAGGCGCCCAGAGCAAGCCCCCCCACCGCGAGTGCCGCCATGGCCGCCAAGCCCAGGCGCGTCGACCCTGCCAGCATCTGCACAAGCCAAACGACCGCCAGCGCTCCTACGGACAACTGGGTGAGCACGGTCATGACGATCAGCGGCCAGTGCGGAGCTTCAGGTTTCACTCGCCAAAAATCGGCCTTTTTGGTATCGCGCGGCAAGTGCCCGGGAAGGCTGATGCGGGTTGTCGAAACGCTGTCGCCCGCCGAGGGCAAGCCGGGAGCATTGGCGCTGTTTTCGTACTCCTGCTTCCACTCTGCCACGTTGACAATCTCGATGCGGATTGCGCCCTGCGGACAGGCAGTGACGCAGGCCGGTTCCCGCCCGTCGGTCAGCCGGCCGTAACACATGTCGCACTTGCCGACCACGCCTCGCTCAGGATTGTATTGCGGCACGCCATAGGAGCAATTCCAGGTGCAGTACTGGCACCCGATGCATGCTTCGGCGCTGTGCAGGACGATTCCCGTTGCTTCATCCTTTTTGTAGGCGTCAACCGGACAGCCGATCAGGCAAGACGGCTCGACGCAATGATTGCAACCCATCGAGATGTGAAAGCGCCGCGTGTTGGGGTACGAGCCCCCTTCAATTTCGCCGACGCGCCTCCAATTAATATCCGGTGGATTGCCGTTCTGCTCATTGCATGCGACGACGCAGCACTTGCAACCGATGCATTGGCCCATGTCGAAGTGAAAACGATATTGTTCCCCGGCCCTCAGTTCACGCTGGGGGATAAGCGAGGGCGCAGGATGGGACTGGTGCCTGAGCAGACGCTGGTCCGTGGCTGGATCGCGCGGTAATGACGTCAACGCGAACTTGACGCCGTCCTCCTGCGCTCTTTGAATAAGCGGCAGCAACATCACAATTCCTTC
>JASIKV010000083.1 GCA_030049455.1 Terriglobia bacterium | reverse complement strand
ATCCAGGCGCGCGTCTCCGGGCTCTGCTGATCCTCCAGCCAGCGGTAAGGGTCCGCCACTTCCACGCCGTGGTAGTCGTCCTTCACGTCGTCCGTCCGGGTGGGCGGCGGCCCCGGGTCTTGATTGGATTGTGCGTGCAGTTTGGCCTCCCGGGGTGCAATGATCAACAGGGCCAAAGCCGTCGCCGCGGCCAGAAGGCCTGCCCTTGGGATGTGGATGCGATTGTCGAACATGCCTTGCTCCTTCCGCATCAATATTCTCTGCGATAGCTCGGGATCCATTCTACGACCCCGGCAGCGTATACTCACCGTCCGCCTGGCAGGCAAATCCGCCCTGCCCTGGACGGCAATTGAGCGTACCGCTGCCCTTCAGCCCCTGAAACTTTCCCGTACCCGGCTCGAATGTCCATTTCGCCGTTGAGCTGCGAAACCGCAGGCCATCGAACTCCGCCGTGCCCTCACTGCGCGCATAGACGTTGTCGCCGTTGGCCATCACGAAGACGTGGTACCAGTGGTCCGTCCCCTTGCCGGCGTTCATCTCGATAAACCCGGTGGAGTGGTGCTCCTTCACCGCGACGCCGCCAATTTCCAAAACGGGATCTTCTTTGCAGTCGGTCTGCTCGATGCGATAAACGTGGCCGGGATGGTCGCCGACCTGAATGGTGTACTCCGCCGTCGGCCGCCCGCACTGCTCGCTGACGGAAATCCTGGTCTGAGCCTGTGCGACGCCGGCCGCCAGAAGGGTCGCAAGAATCGCCACGGTCACGGCCCAAAGATGATTTTTCATGGAAAGCCTCCTGCCCGGGATTGCAATGCGGGGGATTATACACCCGGGGAAGGCGCCCTGTGGCGCGGGTGTCGGCACCTGAGATTCGATCTGTGCCTCAACGCGAATTGCGTCGGGCCAAAGAGCCTTCCGCCCCTCGATTATGTAGCGCGGAGTTGGGCGCACCCCAGCACTACTCCGCGGCTCTTGGGAGGTTGGCGCAGAGTGAAACTCTGCGATCTGTTGCTCAAGGGCCAACGGACGGGAACCGCCAGCGCAGAGCTTTGCTCTGCGCCTGCCATCGAGCCTATGATCATCAGACTGCGATGGGTCACGCCTCCCAATCCGCCAAAGATAATCCGGGAATTCGTCCAAACTCACGGGTGTTGTGAGTAACCAGGGTGAGTCCGTGCGTGAGGGCAATCGCCGCAATCATCAAGTCGTTGGGACCAATCGGAGTGCCCGCCTGCTCCAGTTCCGCACGAATGCGCCCGTAAGTGCTCGCGCAGGAGTCGTCAAAGGGCAGTGAGGCGAAGGGGGCGAAAAATGCTGCGAGCTTTGCCAGAGTGCGCGCCGGATCGTTTGAACGCGCAGCGCCGAAAGCCAATTCCGCCTTCACCACCGCGCACAACCCTACTTCGCCCGGCGCGAGCGCTTCCAGACGTTTCTTGGTGGAAACAGACCGTCCGTTGAGATAGCGGATGCAAGTGTTCGTGTCCAACAGGTAGGTCAAAGCAGTTTCTCACGAGCTTCGTGCGGAAGGTCGGGAATTCGCGGTAACGGGTCTTCGGCCATGCACCCATACGTCTGCTCGAAGAAGCCCTCCGGCCAGGCTTTCAGCCCTTTCGCGCTGCCCCGGTCAACGGGCTGTATAAGCAGCAACACGTCGACGTCGCTCTCCGGCAATCCGGTGGGAACCGCCACTTGCACGGTGCCGTCCGGCTTGACTCGGGTTTTGACTGAGATTGAGGTCATCCTCGCTCCCTGCTTCATCATACCAGAACCGCTTCGTTTGATAGGTTGAATCTTGAGTTTTGAACCGGCGTCCCCCGAAACGGACTTGCCGGGGGCCGGAGTAGCACGGCGCTGTGGAACTTGACTATGGTTCGGCGTAAACTCGCTTGCATGGAGGGCCCTGCCGGTGAGGCGAGAGTACTCAGTTGGAAGCTGCTGATATCCGTCACAGCAGGTGCGGGTGCCATCCAAACATCGCTGATGGTCTTCAGTCCGTACGGCGATTTACTCTACCTCTTTCTCGTCGCTCCAATCATTTGCGTGACCTGCTTGGTTGCGTTGCTCATCGCCGGCATTCGTAAGAGACAAAACCAATTTCTGTCTCTGTTGGCGACTCTACTTGCTGTGCTTGCCCTTACGGGAGCATTCCACCTGAATAGTGAGGCGCTCCGCGCCTCACTTCGCTGGCTCCTTTGGTCGCACCGCCTTAAGACTGAAGTTCTGGCGCAACCGGCGCCTGCCAAGGCTGAACTTAGGCACATGGAGTGGGATGGCAATGGGTTCGCGGGAATGGACACCACGATCTATCTTGTTTTCGACCCCACAGATTCGCTCTCGGCGGCCGCGAAGAGTCATTCACCGGGAAGATTTAGAGGCATTCCATGCGAAGTGTCGCGTGTGCGCCGGCTGGAGAGGGGGTGGTACTCGGTTCAGTTTTACACAGACCAAGTCTGGGCCAATTGTGGCGAATTCGGTTCACACGAGTAATCCGCGCCTCAGTTTTGCACCGTCGCGAAAGGGCGCGCCGGGCCGGCGCGGAATTTCGGAGATTGAAGGCAGGATTCAGGATTCAACCAAAGCCGCATCAGATCTAGCGGGATGCGCGGAACCCGATTCTGCGGCGCGATGGAGCGGGGGGACTCATCAGTTCCCGGATAGCATCAAACACCACGCGGAATTGGGAGTCGTACTTCTTTTCCAGTTCGTCGAGGCGGCGGGCCAGGTCCCGGTGCGAGGCGAGCATTTCCCTCAGCTTGACGAAAGCGCGGATGACGAAGACGCTCACCTCCACCGCGCGCTGCGAGTTCAGTAGGCTCGCCAGCATCAATGCGCCGTGCTCGGTGAAAGCCAAGGGATTATAACGCCGCCCGCCCCA
>JASIKV010000082.1 GCA_030049455.1 Terriglobia bacterium | reverse complement strand
AGGCAAAGGCTTTCGACCCCCGGCACGTGCTGGTACCACTCGGGCAGGGGCTTCTTGTCCACGGCGCGAATGCGTGTAAAGCCGCGCTCCTGAAAATATCGCACCAGAGCACCGGCAATGAATCCACCGGCCCCGGCGATGACGATCAATCCGTCTTTTTGTTGGGTTGCCATGGTTGGTTGCTTCGTGAAGTCCTTCTTGAGAGTAGTTGAACTTCCGGCAAGCCGCTGAATTCAGCAAACCTGGGCAGCTTGAAGGGAAGTGAAAATCATAGCAGATTGACTGGAAATAGCCACACCAGCGGGGATGACATCACGGCAGCGCTTGGGCGACCGGCTGAGTTTCCGCCGTGGTGACCGGCGAACGCAACGCCGCGGGCTGGGTGGCCGCTTCAAACCGGCGCCAGGTTTCAACATCGGTAACAGCCAGCGGGACGCACCAGCCATCGAGCGCGACGGCGAGTTTGCGTTCGATCGCCCACTGGGCGAGCGGCTGGCGATCGAGTGGGCCGCCGATCAGAACGGTTCGCGCTTCTTCCTCATCGAGAAACTGGAACAAATCCGTGCCCTCCACACCGCGCGAGTCCATCAGCGTGTAGAAACCGTCGCTGCCGCGAGTGAGGCTGAGAGCCGGAGCCGGGGATCCGACTTTCCAGGAGCCGCGCCATTGGCGGCACGCGCCCTCGAGCAGAGCGGTGAGTTCCGGATGCGACGATTGAGCGCAAGCGTATTCCCCGGTGAAGTGGTAGGCCAGCTTTTGCAAATCAGCATGGGGCGGAAATATGCCGGCGTAGTTCGGCGCGGGTCCCAGGCGGGAGATGCCGTACGCGGACGGATCATTGACGTATGGGCTGAAGCGATCGAGGCTCAGAGAGTACACGCTGCTGGGCGGCGACAAGTGGTGAATCAGGGGAAGCAGGGCCAAGGTCTCCTCGTAATCCTCGCGCTGATCGCCGGGAAAGGCGGCCAGCAGGTTCCAGACCAGGGCCAAACCGGCGGCCCGCGCATAACGCAGCAGGGCCAGGTTCTGGCGCGCCAGCACGCCCTTTTTCATCCGCCGCAACAACGAGGAAGAGAGCGCTTCGATTCCCGGCTGGATGCGCTCGACCCCGGCGCGGACCAGAAGCTGGACCTGTTCCAGATTCAGATTCGATTTCGTTTCGTAAAAGATTTTGGCGGGCGGCAACTCCCGAGCCAGGCGCGGCAGGACCGTGCGAAAGTAGGAATGCGGAAGGATGTTGTCGATCATGGCAAGCCGCCGCGGGGGATAACGCTGAAGGAGACGGCGAGCCCCGGCAATCATCGGGTCCGGAGACTTCCAGCGGTACGCCATGGTCTCTCCGTTGAGGCCGCAGAAGGTGCAATGCTGGCGGGCGCCCCACCAGCAGCCGCGGCTGCTCTCGAAGGGCAGACAAATCTCATCGTTTTCCCGCCAGCCGGGAAGCGCATTGTCGAGCTGCGCAAAATAATCTTCGAAGTCAGGTTCGGGGAGGGAGTCCAGATCGAAGCACGGTTCGCCTTGCACAATGCGCCGGGAGGGCAAGGGCAGGCCCGCCACGACGCGGCGCAAGAAATCGGGAAAAACCGCTTCGCATTCGCCGGAGAAGATGTAATCGATGGGGGCACGGAGCGAGGCGATGCCCTGGGCCATCTCGCCCTCGCAGTTGGCGCCGCCGATGATGGTAATGGCCTCGGGCCGGGCCCGTTTCACCTCCGCCAGCAGAGCCACGGATGCGGCGGTCTGGTAAAAAGTAGTGGAAGCTCCGGCGACGCGGTATCGCAGCCTGGAAAACCGCCGGCCCAGGGCGGAGCAGAAAGGGCGGGCCTCGCGCTCGAGGGCCGCGAACTGCTCGAAGGTGGCATCGCGATATTCGGGCTGGTCCAAACCCGCGATCTGTTCGCGCAGCTTTTCCGCCCCATCTCCCAAGGGCGGCTTGCCGAATGCCGCAGCGGCGAACATGCGATCTCCCAGCATGAAGTCGTACCTGCCGTAGCAAACCGCTTTGTAGAGTTGTTCTCCGCTTACAGCAAGGAACAGGAGATTGGCGTAAAGAATTCGCACCCGCAGGCCCACTTGCCCTGCGGCCGCCTGGAGGAGGTGTACGCCCAAAGAGGGGCGATAGGGGTCCGCAAAGGGAGGGACGATGAGCAGGGCATCCACTCCCTCACCCAAGAGCTTAAAAGCCCGGTCGCACTTGGCGTGAAAGTTGTCCATGTTCCCCCGCCTTCGCAAGGGTTAAGAGCCGTTCGCGCCGAAATCGTCGAGGTTCCGCGAGAATTACATCTCGCGGGTAGGGTTGCCCCTCACGCCCTAGGTTCGCCCTGGGACCAACCGGCGCCCAAAACCAGCCAAGGCTTCTGCGGCGCCCGGGCGTCGCCCCAAAACACACTACCACCTCTGTTCGCCATCCTCGATGGACTTCGCCCGTGTTAGCTATTAAAAGGCTTTATTGTAGGATCCACCGGCAACTTGATCCAAGTCCTTAGGACCAAGTTGGCCCGTCGCGGCGAGATCGATATTCAATTCCTTAACTGTCTTTCCTGTGGCCTCCCGGATTTGCTTTTGTTGCTCATCCGTCAGAGTGATCGTCAGAATGTTTCCAGCCATGGTCTAGCCTCCTGAATTCCTACTTCCTGGTGACGTTAATCGTGCCGCGGCACTTCCGCGATCCACAATGGCACGGAACTTTCGCGGCCTCGGCAGGGAAGCGATAGTCAATGGTCAACTCCTCGCCTGCGGTAATGGGCCGCACGCTTCGGCAAAAGACGCCCTTCCCCACTTTTCGACAGCGCAGGTTGGGATCGCAACTGTGGTTGATGAACTCAGCGCCGCTGCCGCCCACCGTCCCGTCGATGCGCCAAAACTTGTCGAGCGCAAGAGCGTAGGTCCGCTTCGCGCCCTTCACCCGCCGATAGGCTTCAGCCGGATTGATCAACTCCCCGGTGTACTCGATCACATTGCGGCGGGCCGGTATCGGCTCTTCCGCAAACACTCCCCAGCGATGAATGCGCGATGCGCCGGTTCTCAGCCGGAAGCGGGCGCGCTTTGGATCGATCACCGGCTGGTGATTTCGCCGGGCGGCTTCGTAGGATTCGGCATCCGCGTGCTTGAGTAGCCAGAACTTGTTTCCCTTGGCGGAATACAGCCAGCCCGACCCGGACTCGGTGGGCTCAACGCCGAGTGTCGAGACGCTTTTCCCCGACGCGGCGCGAAGTAGCGCGCGCTGTTCAGGAGTCAAGGTGATGACCACCGGGGGCTGTGCCATCGTTTGCCTCTGCGCCTCAAAAAAGCGCTGAGTCAGCGGGCTCCATGGGTCGCTTGGCCGGCCGATTTCGCCGTTCCACTGCACCTATGCGTTCAGTGCGACATGGCTGCAGCGGTTGCGCCGACTCAATCAGCCAGCTCGACTTTTGGATTGGCTCTGGGAAAAGATGCCACGCCAAATGCCCTCTGTCAAGCGATCCCGAGAGCCGGCAGAGTCCTTCTTTCACGCATACGGACGCACGGCCATGCGCCCCTCCACTTCACGCCAGGACACCACGCGCGAGCCGGCCGCACGCCGCAAATTCGGGGTCACAAATTGTCGCCCTTCGGTTTTCCGCGGTCGTCCGCGGAGGACGGCCAACGATAGTTTGCGAAAACTGCTAAAATCACCGCCGCGTCATCGGAAGTTAACGGCGGTTTGGCCTGCACCGCCGCGCAAGCACCGTTCGATCCTTTTCTAAATGACTCTCGCGCTGGTTGACTGGATCATCGTCATCGCTTACCTGGCTTCCCTGCTCGTCATGGGAATCATCGCCAGCCGCCGCGTTAAAGACACCGAAAACTATTTCCTCGGCAAGCGGCACTTCGGCAAGCTGATCATGATCGCGCAAACCTTCGGCGTGGGAACGCACGCGGAAATGCCGGTCAGCCTGTCAGGCGCGGTGTACAGCTTCGGCATGTCGGCGATCTGGTATCAGTGGAAAAACCTGTTCGCCACGCCGTTTTTCTGGGTGATGGCGCCGGTCTTCCGCCGCGTGCGGCGCACCACCACCGCGGAGATGATTGAGGATCGCTACGGCGCGGGAATGTCCGTACTGTATACGATCTTTGCCCTGTCGTTCTTCATCATCAACATGGCGAGCATGCTGAAGGGCGCCGCCAAGGTTTTGAACCAAATGCTGGGCGCGAACCTGGGCGCCAACTCCATTTTGCTGGGCCTGACGCTCATCTTCGTAATTCTCAGTTTCGTAGGCGGATTGATTGCCGCCGCGTGGAGCAACTTCCTTCAGGGCTTCCTGCTCATCTTCCTGTCGTTCATGCTCCTTCCCCTCGGTTGGAAACTGGTGGGCGGGTTCACGGGTATGAAGGCGGCTCTGCCGGCGCACGACTTCTCCCTGGCCACACCCCGGGAAGTCGGCCCGTGGTTCATCGTGATGCTGACTCTCAACGGCCTGATCGGCGTAATGGCCCAACCCCATATGCTGGCGGCGGTGGGCACGGGAAAGGACGAACACACCTGCCGCATCGGATTCTTTCACGGAATGTGGGCCAAACGCCTTTGCACGGTGGGCTGGGCGCTGGTGGGTCTGATGGTGGCGGCGATGATCAAGCGGGGATTGTTTGGCACAAGCGCGCTCCGCGACCCTGAGGATGCCTTCGGCTTCGCCTGCCGGCACCTGCTTTCCCCGGGATTTCGCGGGCTCCTGATCTCGAGCGTCATGGGCGCGTGCCTGGCCGCGTGCTCGGCCCTGATGGTGGATATGGGAGCGATTTTCACGCAGGGATTCTACCGGCCACGCCTCGCTCCCAACTGGTCGGACCATCACTATCTCTGGGTCGGGCGCATCAGCGGATTCCTGGCCGTGGTGGTCGCGGTGATCTATGCGCTTTTCTTGATCGACCGCGTGCTCTACTCATTTCTATTGACGGAAACCCTGGCGGCTTACGTCGGCA
>JASIKV010000081.1 GCA_030049455.1 Terriglobia bacterium | reverse complement strand
CGCTGCTGCCGGACTGGAGCCCGCGGCGGCGCTGGCCAAGCGTCGCGAAATCATCAAGGAAGTTGACGCGCAGGGACTGATCGCGACGCCCGCCAACAGTTACATCAATGAGCTGGTGGTGGAGGCGGCTCGCGCCTCGATTCTTGCCGACGCGGCCCCGGTGCGAATCGTTTACGGCGAGCATCCGCACATTGAGAAGAGCAGTGGACAGTGAGCAGTGGACAGTGGTCAGAAGTCACGAACGTGGCATGGGCATCCTGCCCATGAACATCCACGGCCAGGATGGCCGTGCCACAACTGCCGCTAGTTTCCAGTTTCGGCTCTCTTAATCACCCGGCGCCTGCCACATTTCTTGGAGACCCAATGGCCATTTACGATCTCACTCCCGTTGAAGTTCCGAAGGTTGAAACGAAGTACCGCAGCATTCGCACGAAGCTTCCGGTGCCGGAGTCGCTGCCGATTTTTGCGGCGCTTCAGGAATCGGAGCCGCGTTCGATGGCGGGCCAGCCGCCGATTGTTTGGGACAAGGCGGAGGACTTCATTGTCAGTGACCGCTGGGGCAACCGCTGGATCGACTGGTCAAGCGGCGTCCTGATCACCAACGCCGGGCACGGCCGCCCGGAGATCCGCGCCGCCCTGCGCGAGGTGATTGACCGCGGCCTGTTGGCCAGCTACGTTTTTGTACACGAGCGGCGCGCGCGCCTGGCGGAGATGCTTCGCGCGCTTTCGCCCGACCCCGCGCGTTACCGCGCGTTCCTGATGAGCACCGGCAGTGAGGCCACGGAGAATTGCATCAAGCTGTCGAAAACCTACGCGCTGGCCAAACACGGCGCGCACAAAAAGTATTTCGTGACATTCAACTACGCCTTTCACGGTCGCACCATGGGCGCGCAGCTTGCCGGCGGCTGGGAGAAATCCAAGGAATGGATGGTGGACCGCGACCGCACGTTCGTCCAGGCGCCGTTTCCGGACGGTTACAAGAATGAGGACACCTCATTCAATCTTTTTCTCAAAACGCTCGCGGAAAAAGGCGTAAAGCCGCAGGACATTGCCGGCGTGATGACGGAAACCTATCAGGGCGGCGGGCCGGATTTCCTCCCCGTCGAGTACGCGCAGCGCCTGGAAGCGCTTTGCCGCGAGCACGACATCGTGATGTGCTACGACGAAGTGCAGGCGGGCTTCGGCCGCACGGGAAAGATGTTTGGCTTTGAGCACTACGGTGTGCGCCCGGATTTGATCGCCTGTGGCAAGGGCATTTCGTCCTCGCTGCCCATCTCCGCCGTGATCGGCCGCGCGGATATCATGGACCTCTACGCGCCCGGCTCGATGACGTCCACGCACTCGGGCTCGCCCTTGCCCGTGGCCGCGGCGATTGTGAACCTCGAGCTCATCCAGAAGGAGCGTCTGCCCGAACGCGCCGCGCGCCTGGGCGGAATCCTGCTGGCGGAGCTGAAGCGCATTCGCGAAAAACATCCGAAGACGCTCGGCTGCCTGCAGGGCAAAGGTCTGGTAGCGGGAATTCAGGTGGTCAAGCCCGGAAGCAAAACGCCTGATCCCGAAACCGCGCTGCACATCAACGTCGCCTGCTTCCACAAGGGCCTGCTGATGTTTGCCCCCGTCGCCGCCAGCGGCGAATGCCTGAAAATCGCCCCGCCTCTAACAATTGCCGAGGACGCGCTGCGCGAGTCGTTGGGTGTCTTTGAAGAAGCGATTGATGAGGTTTTGAAAGGCAAAGGTTAGAGGGTGAAGGGTAAGGGGTAAATTCTGAAGGCTGAATTATGAAGTATGAAGTGTGAACTGTGGGCGGCCCATTACGACGTTTGGGCCGTCGCTTTCGTTGTGGGGATGACGATAAAACCTTCGTCTTTTTGTCCAAACTTGCATATTTGACCCTCTAGGAAGGCTCGGGCGGCGAGGGCGCAAAGCGCGGCGTCCACCAAGTCGATGTTTCGAAGGGCCTTGTCGTCGTAACCCTGTCTAGTTAGCGTCTGCCGTCGTTGCTGGACTTTGGGTTTGGCCGGAACCAACTTTCCTGCGAGCGCACAAACCATCCCATGCGGAAAGGATTCGATGCATGTTGGGCCGTCTCTCCGGTCCGCATCGAATAGCGAGTAGCATTTCTTTAGCGCGCTATAAAGCCTCTCACCATTGAAAACCCAGTCGTAAAAGCCTTTTTGGTTGTCGAGAGCAATCTTTAGGGTGGGGGTAGCAAAACAGTGAACTTTTTCTCCGCCAATTCTTAGGTCACGCTCTGCCGCACGAGACTTGCCAGATTGGCTCCAGCCGCATGGCGCATCAACTGCAATGATCACTGCATTCCCGACATGGCACCACGCCACAATTTCCACGGGGTCGAGAGAGCAATTAGGCTCAAATTTTCTATCGCACAAGGCAACGGCATGAAAGCCTTTCTTCTTCCCGCCAACGTCGATTCCGACAACAGTTATTGTGTTCTGGCTCATTCGCATTCTCACGCGCAATTAGAAGGAAAAATCATTCTGACCATAGGTGCGATTGTGCCACAAGTAACCCCCCATCTGGTTTCGTCCCTCGGCCACCTTCTCCCCCGGGAGAAGGAAAAAGGCAAATTTTTATCGCTGAAGCGAAAAACAATTTTACCTCTCCGAGGGGCGAAGGTCGCAGCATGGCTGCCGGAGGCGCCACGCCTGCACCCCTTGCCTTTTCACAGGGCCTCAAGTACGATGGCGGAACTTCCTGGTTTTTCCTATGTCAACAGACGACACATCGCTGAAAATTGATTTCCTGCTGACATTTGGATTTGGGGCGGGGCTCTT
>JASIKV010000080.1 GCA_030049455.1 Terriglobia bacterium | reverse complement strand
AGAAACCGGGCCACAAACGTATCGGCGGGATTCTGATAGACGTCCAGCGGGCGTCCGATTTGCACCACCTGCCCGTGATTGAAAATGCAAATGCGATGGCCCATGGTCATGGCTTCAACCTGATCGTGGGTCACATAAATCGTGGTAGTGCCCAATTCCTTCTGTTGCTTGATGAGCTCGTTGCGGGTGGTGAAGCGCGCCGCGGCATCAAGATTGGAAAGAGGCTCATCGAAGAGGAATACCCGCGGTTCCCGGACGATCGCCCGGCCCAAAGCCACGCGCTGCCGTTGACCCCCCGAAAGGGACAGCGGCTTGCGCTTCAAGTAGGGCACCATCCCCAGCTTGGCGGCTGCAGCCGTGACCCGGCGATCAATTTCGGCCTTGGGAAATCCTCGCCGGCGCAAACCGAAAGCCAGATTCGAGTAGACATCCATGTGCGGGTAAAGAGCATAGGATTGAAAGACCATGGCGATATCGCGATCTTTCGCCGGGATATTATTGATGCGCTTGCCATCGAGCAGGATATCGCCCGAAGTGACCGGCTCCAGACCGGCAATCATGCGAAGCACGGAGGTTTTCCCGCACCCGGACGGTCCCAAAAGCACCATGAACTCGCCTTCGGCAACGGTGAAGCTCACGTCCTGCACCGCCAACTCCGGGTGCCCTGCGTACCTTTTGCAAAGTCGGTCAACTGTGACAGCGGCCATGACAAACTTTCCCTCTTCGCTCCTCCCGCACTTCCTTCAGCGCACCGCCCCGGCGGTCATACCTTTGATCATCGTTTCGGAAAAGAAGGCGTAGAGCAAAAGGACGGGGAAAATTGTGATCATCAGGCCCGTTGCCATCATGCCCACATCAATCTGGTGTCCGCCCATAAAAAACATGATGCCCAGCGGCAGAGTGCGTTTGCTGTTGTCGGTGAGCAGAACCACGGCATAGAGGAATTCATTCCAAAGCATGATGAAGTTCAACAGCGCGGTGGTAAGAACCGCGGGCGTTCCGATGGGCAGCGCGATACGCCAAAAGATCTCGAAGTCGGCGTAACCGTCCAATCGGGCCGCATCGAAAAGATCCTGGGGAATGTGGGCGAAAAAGCTTTCCAGAATGTAGATGGTCATGGGGAGCTGCGTGGCGACGTAAACCACGATCAGACCGGTCAGCGAATTGTAAAGCCGCAGGCTAAACATGATCTGGAATAGCGAGAGGACCAACATCTGGGGAGGCAGCATCATTCCCGAAAGGATCAGAAAGCGTGTCGCCCGCGTTCCTCGGAAGGGATAGCGCACAAGGCCGTGGGCCGCCATCGCACCCAGCAGCGTCGCCAGAAAAACCGCGGAGACCACCACCAGCGTGCTGTTCCAGAAGTACTGGCCGTAATTGGCCTGTGTCCATGCCTTCAGGAATTTTCCGAAGTGGGGGTGCATGGGAAAACTGTAAGGGTGGTCAAAAATCTCCGGCGTGGTGCGCAGCGAGAGGGCGGCAACCCAGAGGAAAGGTCCGCCCGTGATCACCGTGCAGGCTATCACGAAGAGCAAAAGCAGGGTCTTCTTGAAAGGTGCTGTGACATTGTGCATCAAAGGCCTGCCATTAGTATTCCAGCTTGTCCCGCTGCCGGAGCGAGCCCGTGAGAAGCGCTACAAACACCAGAATCAGGATGAACCAAACCACCGCGATCGCCGAAGGGTAGCCAAGATCGAAGGTGTTCCAGTCAAATGCCCGCTTGTAGACGTAGGTTGAGACGGTTTCGGTGGACCACAGCGGCCCCCCACGCGTCATGATCCAAACCACGTCAAAGACCATCATCTTGCCGATGAGGGAGAGCACCAGCAGGCTGACCACGGTGGGCCGCAACATGGGAAGGATGACGTGAACCAGCTTCGCCAGCCATCCACAGTGATCGAGCTCAGCCGCGCCCAGCACATCCGGCGGCAGCCCGTAAAGCGCCGCCATAAAGACGATCATGTTGAAGCCCGCCCATTTCCAAACCTGTGTTGCCAGGACAGCCCAAAGCGCCGTGTGAGGGTCGCCCAGCCAGGAATGCGCCAGCGCGTCCAGAGCGAACCACCGCAGCACCGTGTTCACGATCCCCCAGTTGTAATCGTAGATCCAGACCCAGATAATGCCCACGACCACGTAGGAAATTAGCACCGGTGAAAACCATACAATCTTCCAGAACCGCGCCAACGGTACTTTGGCAAAAAGACATAAGGCAAGCAGAAAACCGGCGCCCACGTCGAGCACGGTGCCGAATACGGAGAAAAGAGCCGTATTTTTCACGGCTTTCCAGAAGATCTCGTCATGGGTGAGCAGTGAACGGTAGTTCCCGAGGCCCACAAACTCCACAACGTTGTGGGGTTTCATGACGTGCAAACTGTTGTAGATGGTCTTTAATACCGGGAAGAGACTGAATCCCGCATAAACAACCAGCGCCGGGCCAAGGAACACAATTAGGGGAACCCAATCCCGGGATTGCCTCGGGATGCCGGCGTCTTCCTTTGCCTCGATCCTTGATGCCATATGGGATTTTACTCAGCCTTTGTAGCAGGCTTGATTCATGAGCCGGACCGCTTCATCAACCGAAAGCAATCCTCCGGGAAAGCTGGAGTTCATGACCTGGACATAGGTGTCCAGGCACGCACCCTCGAGAAAGTCACTCGGGTCGATATCGAAATACTTGGCGCCCTCCTGGCGAGCCATCAATTCCTTGTAATATCCCGGATAAAGTGTGGCGGAAGCGCTGCCTTGCGCAATGACCGCAGTTTGCAGGTGCACAGTATCGATCCATAGAGTGCCAATTTCGGGCCGCGACATGGCGTTCAAGTATTCCGCCGCCAATTCACGGTGCGGAGTCGCGGCGTTTATGGCAAAACTCGAGCCGACCGCCCGAACCTTGCATTCATTGCAGGCCGCATCATCCATGGCAGGGAATTGCATGATGCCGAGCGGAAAGTCCCCAGGCTGGCCACCCTCATCCTCCGGCACAAAGGCGCGTCCCGTGTACCAGCTTCCCATGGGAAGCATCACCGCCCCGGGCTTTTGATAGAAGTAGTAGTGCGACTCGGCGAGCTTGAGGGTCATGAAATTCTTCGGATAGGCTCCTGCATCCACCAGCTCCTTCACCCAACGGAAAACCGCCACGACTCGCGGATCAAGGAATGACAGGTGGCCGCCAAAAAGCCGGCCGTAATCATTCAGACCCAATTTGTGAAGCAGCGCCTGAGTGAGAATGTAGGCGCCCGGGTAGTTTCGGTCTCCCACTCCTTGCGCGATCGGAGTGATGCCGGCGGCTCGCGCCTTTTTGACCAAAGCAAGAAACTGCTCCTGCGAGAATTGGGCGTTGGGCGGCAAAGTGAAGCCCAGATTCGCCAGGAGTTTTTTGTTGTAATAGAGTTCGTCGGTATAAACCTCCTGGGGGACGGCCCACGTCTTCCCGTCGTAAATCCAGGGTTTTCTTGCCCAGGGATAAATGGTATTCCAATCGATCAATCCATCAAGGGGGAGAGTGTACCCGTCAGTGATTAAATCGCTCCAGTCCGTCTCAATATAGAAAATGTCCGGGCCCTGACCCGCGGGCAGGGACGTCTTGAGAGCGACGACAAGGCCCTCCGAGTCATACCAGGTAATCACCACGCGGACCCCGGGATGGGCCCGCTCGATTTCACGAGCTACCCTTTCCCGAACAGCGACCTTGGCGGGCTCATCGGCTTCGTGGCTCCAAATTGACAAGGTTGTAATGGCCGCTTGGGGCCTCGCGAGTTGCCGGACGAAAAGCCCCAGTAACAACACCACCGCGCAGGTTATCCCAATCTTCCTGATCATCTGATCGAAATCGGCCGCTTGCGGCTACGGAAGGTCCGGCGTCACTCCATTCGCCCGGACACTGCCAACTCGCGCAACGTTGTTTCATGCTTGCCAGGTTTATTGCGGAAAAACTCCGGTTTTTTCGGCCCTTGGAGCATGTCGACCCTAGTCTAATAAATCATTCTCAGGTTGGATTCAATCAAAAATCAAACCAATTTTTCCCGTAAAGCTATCATGGCGCGCATTCCACTCGCCTTGGCTGATCGTGACTTGGGTTTGTCAAACTGGTAAGGATGCATATGTCAACGAGCCCTGCTCACATAGTCTCCGGGTGGGCCAGCAACTGGTGGGGGCCGCCCGCAAATACAATCGGATGATGCAGCACGGGCCGGAACTCCGCTCGGCGAGTGCGGTTCAGGGAGCCGGCAAAGTCCCTTCGCGTTGGGCCAGCCTTGAGAGGTACCACACCATGGATTCTGAAACACAGGAATTCTCTTGCCAGATCACGCAGGCCAGTGTAAATTTGATGATGTAGTCCGGTGATGGAGCGCCACCTTTAAACATCCCAAGAAAAGCGGGATTGATGGCTCCTGCCTTTTAAATGAGGTAGGGGCCATTTCTGTTTCTGGGGCAAGCTATGTTTGCAAGGATCGTCTTCAATATCGTTCAGGTTATCGTGGTGATGCTTTTCGCTCCGCTCTTGGCAGGTACGGTGAGCCGCCTGAAGGAAATTGTCCAATCCAAGCATGGCCCCAGCATCTTCCAACCCTATCGCGACATTTGGAAGCTATTTCACAAGCGTGAGTATATTTCCGAACAGAGCTCCTGGGTATTTCGTTTCACCCCAATCATCGTTTTCGTTACCCCGATATTCGTCGCACTGCTGATTCCCGTGCTGACCAGCTATCCGCTCTTCTTCGCCTTCATGGGGGACATGCTGGGTGGAGGATTTATCCTGGCGCTGGGCGGCTTTTTTGCGACTTTGGCGGCGGTCGACACCGGGAATCCCTACGGTCCAATGGGGGCCAGTCGCACCCGGCTGGTGGGCTTTCTTGCCGAACCTGTCTTTATGATCGTCTTTTTTACGGTGTCATTCGTCGCCGGTTCGACAATTCCTTACATCGTCCAACAACGGTGGGTGAATCCCATTTCGAACTTCTTCGAGCCCACTCATATTTTGGTCATGCTCGCGTTCTATATGCTGATTTTGGCGGAGGGAGGGCGGATTCCGGTCGACAACCCTTCCGGACACTTTGAGCTGGCCATGATTGATGAGTCGAAGGGGCTGGAGTATTCGGGGTCGGGTGCGGCTTTGATGAAGTGGGGCGGGGAAATGAAATTTTTTGTGCTCATCTGCATTTTCCTTAATGTTCTTGTGGCGCCTTGGGGTTTGGCTCGCACGATTTCAATCAGAGAACTTGCGATTGCCATTCCACTTGTTCTTGCAAAAGTATTTCTCTTTGTTCTCACACTCGTTGCTGTGGAATGCTCTTTGGCAAAACTGCGTCTGTTCCGAATTAGCGAATTCCTGGGGGCAGCATTCGTCATTTCCGTTGCGGCAATGATTGCCTGGGTGTTTGCGGTGTAGCAGTAAGTGGACGAAGGGAGGCCCGGTGACCTACTCTGCACAATCGGCTACGATTCTCACACAATTGAACGCGCTTGCCGGCGCCTTTTTTTTGCTGAGTACATTTGGAATGGTGGCGACGCGCCAGGTCCAGGGGTGCTTGCGCTTCTTTATTCTTCAATCACTCTTTTTGGCCTCGTCTGCTGTCCTGCTGGGATTGCACCCACTTTCCTGGCACCTGATCGGAGTCGGGATCATCAATTTCATTAACAAGCCCATCATAATCCCCTGGCTTCTTCGGCGGACGATCAGCGAAGAAGTATACAAGCGACGTGAAATCACCCAAGCCCTCAACATTCCGATTTCGCTTCTAATCGCTTTGGGGCTGACGATCAGCGCCTATTATCTGGCCGCCCCCTTGCTTCAGGTTGGCGCGGGGTTGCCGGCCCTGGTCAACCTCCCCATCGGTGTCGCGACCTTATTGCTTGGGGCCTATATCCTGACCGTGAGGCGAGAGGCAGTGCCCCAATTATTGGGCTTACTGGCAATGGAGAACGGCGCGTTTTTCGCCAGCATCGCCATCGCTCCAGAACTACACCTATTCGTTGAGCTGGTGGTGGCGTTTGACGTGCTGATTGCGGTCTTTGTCATCGGTGTTCTAACGCGGGCGATTCACGAAAATATTGGAACGACCAATGTGGGAGCGCTGGCGACACTCAAGGAGGAATCAACGCGTTGACGCTCATCGCCATCATTGCCCTCCCTCTCGTCGCAGCTGTCTTGTGCTGGATCGCCGCAATCGGAAAGCGCGCCGCCGCACCGATCACCATGGCAACGTTTCTGATTTTGCTCGCCCTGGCAGTCCGTGTGGCGTTCCAAGTCAGCGCCAACGGGCAACTGGTGGCTATTCCCGGGTGGATCGAAGCGGATTCGCTGGGAACGTTAATCCTGTTGCTCGTCACGATTGTTGGTGTTCTGGCATGCTTCTATTCACTTGGGTACATGTCAAGAATGACGCACGACAAAGGCCTGCTCTATCATTATTACGGCAATCTGAATCTGTTCATTTTCTCCATGGTGGCAGTGCCGGTGGTTGTCGGCCCAAGTGTGGCGTGGCTCGCCGTTGAGTTCACAACCCTGCTTTCCGTTTTGCTGGTCGGTTTCGAGAGCAGCCGGGAGGCTTTAGAGGCGGCTTGGAAATACGCAATGATAACTCTCACCGGGGCCTCCATCGCGCCATTCGGTTTCCTGATTTTGTTTTGGGCGATGCGTCAAGCCGGCGGAGATAGCTACACTTGGGCGGGCTTGCAGTGCGCCGCGCCTCACATGTCTCCCGTTCTCATGAAGACCGCGTTTCTAACGATCTTGGTCGGTTTCGGGGCCAAAGTCGGATTAGTCCCGTTGCATACCTGGCTGCCGGATGCCCACAGCCAGGCGCCCACTCCTGTATGCGCGCTCCTTTCGGGCGTTGAGACAACGGCGGTGCTGTACGTAATCCTCCGTCTTCTGCCCATTGCGCATGTCGTTCTTGGCACGGGAGGCGAACGGTGGGCGCTGATTTTCGGATTGATCTCGGTAGGTGTCGCGGC
>JASIKV010000079.1 GCA_030049455.1 Terriglobia bacterium | reverse complement strand
TTCCGCGGAATAATCGAGCAATTGTCCGCTCGATTTGTCGCACCAGCCGATTTCAATGGCAGGGTTATCGAGATAGATGGGGCTGACGGCCGGAACGATGTGAATCGGCAAAAGTGGTCTGCCTTCGGGGTCGGGAAGAATTCGGAAGTCATCACGATGAATGTGCCCGGCATACATTTCAAGCGCCACGCCACGGTCATTGCTCAAGAGCGCGGAGAGCTTTTGGGTGCAACCTTCCGCCCATAATGCGCGCGGCCTGCCCATGGCGGCCCGCAGGGCGTCAACGCCCGGGGGGATGTGCGCAATCAGCGATGCCGTTCGCCCCTCGTCCCTGGCCTTTTCGAGTACCTGCCTCAGCCAATCGAGTTGCCCGCCCGGGTCGGGGTTTGCCACGGTGCAAGCGGCGGAATTGCTGCCCGCCCAAAGGTTGCTGTTCAACACCACAAGCTCGTTTTTCGGAACCGCAGGATTGGTGACGGCGTAATTCCCCGCCCGGTCAAACGTGGCGATTGCCGCAGCCCGCTCCGCTCCCGGAATTTTGCCCCAAGCTCGGCTCCAATCCTCACCCACGCTCTGAAGAAAAGCGCCGCTCGGCTGGATGTAGTCGCCTTTGTCAGAGTCGTTGTTGCCGAGCGCAGCGATAATGGGCACGCCGGGCAGCGCCTTCGAAATTGCCGCGTCGACGAAGCGCACCGTATCCGCCGCGAACTTTGTGTAGGCCTCTTCGCCCCCGCCCACGCACTGCCGAAATCGCTGGTCAAAATGGTGCGAAAGAAAGTCGCCGGTCACCATCACGTAATCGTAATGGAAGTGATTCGCTGCCGCAGTTGCCGCCGCGCGGTCAATGGCCGATTGCAGCAGCGGCCCATTCGTGTCGCTCCCGAACTGCGCGAACGCCGCCGATGCCGGAGCCTGGCAGGCCGCCGTGGGGGTCACGCCGAGCCGCCGCAGGATCGCAAGATCAGAGTAGGGATCAAAGTGCAGGTCCGACAGCATCAGGAACATGCCCGCACCGGGGCGCGACTGCGGAGCAGGCGGGTCGTCGGGTAGGCAGAGCGCGAGCGCGGTGAATGCGAGAACCAGAATTGGAAGCTTGGCCGGTAAGTAGCGCAATGGGTTTTCTCCGAGAAACCATAGGGCATTCGATGACCGACTGCTCAAAAAGTACCTCTGAAGTATACACTGGCGCCGCGCGCGTCCCCTGATTGCTCATGAATAGCCGTCCGACGTGGTTTCGCTGCCGGAAAAAATGTTATCGTTCAGGAAATGATAAGTTACAAGGTGTCGAGCCGCTAAAGGTTTTCCAGCAATGGCCGATAGCAGAATTTGGTCAAGCTCCAATGCGCCGACTGTTCCTGATCCCTGCCCTGCGGACCGAAGGCTCCGCCACAACCACGCCTCCGGGGAGAGGCGTCATGCCTTCGCGCGTTTCGCGCCCATCCGCGCCACGATGCGCGTGGCTCGGCTTTTGGTGTCTCATACTGATCCTGACGTGGGGATCCCAGGCCGAGGCAGCCGCAGCCAATCCCGAAGGATCGGGAGAGCGCCTGGCGCAGATGAGTCTGGAAGAGTTGGGTCAGGTCAAGGTGACCTCCGTTTCCAAAGAACCGGAGAAGATTCGCAAGACGCCGGCAGCGATTTTCGTTATCACCCGCGATGACATACGGCGCTCCGGCGCCACCTGCATTCCGGAGGTGTTGCGGATGGCGCCGGGGGTGGAGGTGGCGCGCGTCGATTCGGACCACTGGTCCGTGGGCATTCGCGGCTTTGGCGGAGTGCTCTCCAGCAAGCTGCTGGTGCTGATCGATGGGCGAAGCGTCTATACCCCGCTGTACGCGGGCGTTTATTGGTCGGTTCAAAATGTTCCGCTGGAAGACATCGATCGCATCGAAATCATTCGCGGGCCGGGCGGCACAATTTGGGGCGCGAACGCCGTGAACGGTGTGATCAACATCATCACACTCAGCTCAAAGGAAACGCAGGGCGTGCAGATGCGCACCGGCGGCGGCAGCGTGGACAACGCCGATGCCAGCGTCACCTACGGCGGCCACACGGCGAAGGGCCCCCAGGGGATGACCTACCGCGTCTACGGCATGGGATTCGACGACGCACCGGAGCTTCATCCCAACGGCGACAACTACGATTATTGGCGCACGGGTCAGGCCGGTTTCCGCGCGGATTGGACCGGCCAGCGGCGCGACGCCTTCACGCTTCAGGGCGATCTCTACGACCAAAAGGCCGGAGACCTGACCACCGTCGGCTCCTTCACCCCGCCGGGCACGGTAGTGCTGCAAGGCATGGGCGAACTCTCCGGCGGCAACGTTCTGGGACGCTGGCAGCGTACGCTTTCCAACGGCGACCTCCAGCTCCAGGGTTATTACGATCACACCAATCACACCGAAACGCAGTTCGGCGAAAGCCGCGACACCTACGACCTCGACTTCATTCACCACCTTACGCTGCTCGGCCATCAGGATTTCATCTGGGGGCTGGGAGCGCGAGTCAGCCCGGGACTGTTCAAGCAACTCACTCCGGGGCTGAACTTCACTCCCAACTATCAGACCGACACGATCTACAGCGGGTTCCTGCAGGATGAAATTCCCCTTGCGCAGGACAAAGTGGAGCTGACCTTCGGCGCCAAGCTCGAGCACAACAACTACACCGGCTTCGAAGTCCAGCCCAGCGGGCGCCTGCTGTGGACTCCGGACAATCACGACACCTTCTGGCTGTCGGCCTCGCGCGCCGTACGCACACCCTCGCGGCTTGAGGAATCAATTGACTTGAACGACTTCCTGATTCCCAATCCGCTGATCTATTTGCAAGTGGAGGGCAGCCGGAAATTCTATGCCGAGCGGATGATCGGACTGGAGGCGGGTTATCGCGCCACGTTCTCTTCGCGCGCTTTCGTCGACTTGGCGCTGTTCCGCAACGGCTACGACGACCTGTATGGGTATGGCACGGCCAGCGAGGCCGTTGCCCTTACACCCGCGCCCGCGCACATTGTTTTTGTCGCCCCCATCGCCAATGAAACCAAGGGTGTAACCGATGGCGTCGAGATCGCGCCCGAGTTACAGGCCACTTCCTGGTGGCGATTGCGCGGGTCGTACTCGTTCCTGCACCTCAACCTGACCAGCAAGACGCCGGACCCCAACTCACTGCAACTGGCGAATCTGGCGACCGACCAGGGCGAGAGTCCGCATAACCAGGTCATGCTCGGCTCCTTGCTGAACCTGCCCGGCGGCTTCGAGTTTGATCAGGATTATCGCTATGTCAGCAGCCTGGTTGCTGAAGCCATCGGCAGCTATAACACCGGTGACGCGCGTCTGGGCTGGCACGCCACCCGTCAATTGGAGTTTTCAGTGGATGGCAACAACCTGCTGCAACCCCATCACCTGGAATTCCCCAACGGCGCGGGATATCTGGCCGACATCAAGCGCTCCGTCTTTGCCAATATCACCTGGACATTTCAAAGCGGCCGATAGTCCGCCGGTTCACGGGGGAACTTTCCATTTCCCCCCGCCTCGTACCGCCAGCATCCGACAGGCAGGTCCTCGCTAATCTTCAGCGGTCACCGGGACAAGCTCCGGCAGGTCCTCCACCCTTTGAACCTGCTGCTCAATCTTGCTGACCACTTCTCGGGCGTAAGGAATGAAGTGGTTGCCGGAGATCATGAGGGTTGCTGCCATCCAGATTTTCGGGGGATTGAATGCGTAGTGAGTGAGAATTCTGAAAAAGTATTTCCAATAGGCGCGGCGATAGGATGACCGCACGCCCTGGCGCCAAATCGAGCGCGCAAGGATTCTCGCAATGCCGGATGCGCCCGGCTGCCTGGCGGCGCGCTGATTCCGCTTGATCTCCCAGGCCTGCATGGACCGCCAGGCGCGCTCGTAAAACGTCCGCGGCTCGTAAATGGCGCCGAGCGTTTTCGCTTGTCCGCGCAGAAGTGAGGCGGGCGCCATTCGGGTGCGGAAGTTGGGAGGGTTGGCGTCACCACTGCTGTGCTGCGAATCCTGCAACAGGCGCCCTTCCCTTTCCATTCGCTCATGTAGCGCCGTTCGCGGCATGGCGTGCAGGGCATTCAGCAGTGCCCAGGGGATGGCCGTGCGCTCAATGAACTCAATCTGGCGTTCGAAAATATCCTCCGTATCGGAGTCGAATCCCACGATGAACCCGCCCGTCACCCACAGGCCCTTGGCGTGGAGAAGGTCGATGCAGTTTACCGGATCCATCGCCAGGTTTTGGAATTTCCGAGTCTCCTGCAAGCACTCCTTGGAAGGGCTCTCAATTCCCAGGAAGACATAGAAGAAGTTCGCCCTCACCATGGCGTCAACCAGTGCGGTCTTCCGCGCAAGGTCCATGGAGGCCTCGGTGTAAAACATCACCGGAAATCCGTTCGCGCGCTGCCACTTCTCCAGTTCGCCGCATAATTCGAGCGCGCGCTGATGATTGCCGATGAAATTGTCATCCACAATGAAAAGCTGCTTCTTCCATCCCAGGCTCAAAAGCACGTCCAACTCCGCCAGCACCTGCTCCGGACGCTTGGTGCGCGGCTTGCGCCCGTAAAGAATGATGATGTCGCAGAACTCACACTGAAAGGGACAGCCGCGGGAAAACTGGATCGACATGGAAGCATACAATGAGAGCTTCAGCAGATCGAATCTGGGCGTGGGAGTGCGCGTGACGTCCGGCTTATCGGTGACTTCGTAGAGCCTCTGGGCGTTTCCCGATTCAACGCCCGCGGCGATTTCGCCAAACACCTCGTCCGGCTCACCCACCACCACGTGATCCGCAAGCGCCAGCATCTGTTCCGGCTCGCCGCTGGTGTAGGGGCCGCCCACCATCGTCCTTTTGCCCAGTCGGCGGGCGCGCGCCAGAACTTCGCGCATTCCGCTTTTCTGGACCTCCATCCCTCCCACCATCACCAAGTCCGCCCAGCGCAGGTGGTCATCGGTCAGCTCCTCCACCCCCTCATCCACAAGACGCAGCGTCCATTGCGGGGGGCAGAGCGCCGCCACCGTCACCAGGCCGAGCGGCGGCATCACCACCTTCTCAGGCAGCAGCTCCAGCATTCCGTTGAACGACCAGAAGGAATTGGGGATTCTGGGCCAGACGAGCAGGGCCTTAAGGCGTTTACCGAGAGGAGGGAACGCTGCGGGCGCCTCCGGTGAGGGAGCGGGCGTAGGGACCATTCACGATCCTCTCGCGTGGTTCTCCACCTTGGGCAGTCGGGAAACGGAGAGCGGGCGCGGCCGTTCGGCCACACCCCTGCCCTTAATGGTGAGCACCACATTGGCCGGTGCGCACGTCAAGCGTTTCGCAGCACGGCTCGCATGGAAATCAAAATGTGCTTGAATCTGCACCCAGACGCGATTACCACTTCAGGCCGGCGTCCACTATATAAGGGATTGGATATCCAAACAATAGGTATTTCCAATCGAATCGTTCGGCTATCCTGCCGCTGCGGGTCCGGCCTCCTGCTCAGACGTGTCATCCCGCTGGGGAGAAATCCCCCGGCGCCAGGAACGCGCGCTGGAGTGACGCTCAGTTTTCGGCCGGTGTCTTGTTCGCGCTGTCAATCACCAGCACGTCGATGGGACCTTTGCGCGGCACAAGCTTGAGCCCGAGCTGCTGCTGGATGGCGGTGAAAAGCGAGGGGGCATCGGTCGAGGTCGCACCATCGGCCAGGCGCGCATCATCGGGCGTCCATTCCAACTTTACCTGATAGAAACCTGCGAGGGCTGTCCGGTCAATCACCGTCTCGCGCTCGAAGCGCGAGAGCAGCATGGCGAGCGTTGACATGGCCATGTGCGGACCGGCGATGCGGCCGAGCACCGAAGGGCCGTTCGATGTGGGCGGGCCGCCGGACACAGCGGGCTGAAGCTTCGCGCCGTCCTTACCTTGAACCAGCGCGAGATACGATGCGGACCGCTGCTCGTAGTGGGTTTTAAGCGCCATGCGGTCCATCAGCAGGTTTTGCAGCATGATCAACGCCTGCTCGCGGGGGGTGCCGGGCGCGGCTTCGGCCACTACGTCGTACAGAAACTCCTTGGAACTGATCCATGCGGGGCCCGCAAGTTGCGCGTCGGAAGCCAGCGTCCACGCGAACTTGATGCAGTCGCTGAGGGTGGCGTTGGTAAGCGTCAAGTGCTCATTGCGAATCGTGCCCAGGTTCATGTCGATGAGGTCACCCTCGGGATGTGCGATTTTCACCGTCGCGGCTTCAAATTCCGGGCGCTGAGCAAGGCATGGCGCGCAGGACAGGGCGAGGACGATCAGGGCAAACTTCAAGGGATTCATCATGCGGATTGGCTCAATTGCACGCCGCGCGTGGTGACGAAGTATTTCGCGAGCATGTTGGGGCGCTCCCACACGGGCATGGACTTGGGCGATTCGAGATACTTCAGGAATTCCCGCACGACTTGCGCAAAGTGCGCCTCATGGCCTACGCGGTAGCGATCGGGAATGGTGATGTGAAGCTCGCCGCCCGCGGATTCAGCGGCAATGCCGGGATAAACGCTTTGAAGGTGGTCAATCCTGGCCCGCGCCGCGTCATAGGCCGCTTGGCGCGCCGAGCCTGCTGCGGAGACGAACAACTCCGGCAGGTATTTCTCGCGCTCCGTCTGCCGCACCTCGATGCTCGCTTGCGTTCCACGGTAAATAGCGTGATGGAAATCCACGCCCGCCGGCGATTCCCAATTCCAAATGGCGCTCAGCCGCACTTGCACGTCGCGAACCTGATAATCCACCTGGTTGTTGCAATAGTAATCGAAGCGGTCACCTCGAACGTAGGGTAAGAGCTCGGAGGGAAACCCCGCCGCGCCCGTTACCTGCTTGAACTGCTCCAGCGAAATCGCGGTGGGCCAGCGCTTGCCGTTCTGAACCCGGATGTCGCGGCGATAATCGACTGCCTGGCCGGGAAAGAGCGTCCAGTGGGCTAGATCCACCAGGTGCGTGCCCACATCGGTCAGGCCTTCGCCTTCGTCGAAGATGTCGAAGAAAAACGGCGGGCGCGGGCTGGGCGCTCCGGCAACGGTCTTCAGGATGTGATGCGTGCTTTCCATGAGGACGGCCGGCCGTTCAGGGTCGGCGGGAATCGTGCGGCCAAAAACTTCCGGGTCATTTACCAGTTCCTTTTGAAGGATGGTGGTAATTTCGTGCCGCTCCGTCATGATGTCGTAGGCGATCAGGCCTTTCTGATCCGCCGTGGCAAGCGCCTGCTC
>JASIKV010000078.1 GCA_030049455.1 Terriglobia bacterium | reverse complement strand
GTCGTAAAGGGCTGGACACGGGTTCCAATCCACAAATAACGGACGTAATTGAAGGAGGCCAGCTTGAGGCGGTTAAATGAGGTATCCGAATACGCAAAAGGCAGCGATGTATTGGGATCGACCCCCGACGCGCTCAGATAGAGCTTGTTGGGGCTAAAGGAAAGACTGACTTCGGCAGCGTCATGTCGAGTGAAGCGGAACCGCGCGCCGGCGATGAGCCGTCCGGTTTTCGAAAACGAGCTCGAAAGGTTTGCGGTGTTAGAAGACGCCTGGATGGCAGGACACGACACGTTTGAAATTGGCAGACATTGCTGCGCTGGAATGTTCTCCTGCCACGCCTCGCCGGTTAAAAAGGAGAGGCCACCCTCGGCAAAGAGCTCAACTTTCGGCGGGTCCTTCTGCGCGATGGCTGGCGAGACTGAAAAAATTAGAAGGAATAAGGCTGATGTAAATCCGATGAGATTTCGCACACGTCCCCCCTCCTGCCAGACCCCCCGCAAGTACGGTGGAGTCGCCCACGACGTTCTGTTAGCCGTTTAGCCGGATGCCACCGGGCATCCGGCAGCTACGATGACGCTTCGGCGCAGTTGGTTGCTTTTACCAAAGCACGTAATACTGAACAGCTAAACTATTTTAATACTTGAATATAGAAAGGTAGGGCCGATAGTCCAGAGGCGAGATCCTCAGGCGGATGCGCAATGCCCCCTGTCCGGGTTTCCATTGCTTCAAAAGAACCGGTATACCAAACCCGCCGTGGGCATGACGCCCTGGGCGTTCCCTCGAATCGGGAGCGGCTGGCCGATCATATAATCCCGAACTTCAAACCGCAGGATCAGGTGATGACGGAGGAGAAAGTCGGCTCCACCACCGAAATTATAGGTGAATTGCACGCGGTCGCCGCCGCCGATCAGGTCCTCGGCCGGGGCCGTGGCACTCAAGGGACCCTTGAAGCGGCTCGTGCCCATTCCGGCTGTGGCAAAGGGCTGAAGGCGTCTGCGAATCATGAAATATCGGGCATAGTTGATGGATACCAACTGCAGGCGAGTGAACGAGGTTCCAGATTCCACAATCGGTGCCCCGTTTTCAGGATTGGTGGCTTTGGCGTTGAGCAAAAGGTGGTTCAAGGTCAACAAATAAGTGCCATCGATGGCGTCATGACGCGTGAAGCGTATGCGCGCAGTGACGCCGGCGCTCGCCGCCGTTGAAAACGAACTCGACATGTTCGCCGTGGTGTAGGGTCCGGAAACGGCCGGGCAGACCACGGTTGTCGAGGGCGTACAAATCGACACCGGGATGGTCTCAGTCCAGATGTTACCCCTCATAAAGGAGCCGCCGCCCTCAAGCGAGACCTCCACGGTTGGAGTATTCGTCTGCCAGACGGTTGATGGAGCGTTCGTCTGCCCGCCGGCGGGTGGAGCGCTCGTCTGCGCAAGGGCTGGCTCCACGATCAACCCGATGATGGTAATGGCTGAAATAAAACTCCCGAGGTATCGCAAACTTCCCCCTTCCTGTGTTGGGCCCATCTTGGCGCGGCGCCGATGCATCCCTGGCCTTCGATCGCCCGCAAGGCATCATGCTTCCGCCCTCGGGTCAATACGATGGTTCATCAGGAGCGTTGGTTGCTTTTACCAAGATAATCAATATTGGTGCAGGGCATCTTATACTTCTTGCATATATTCGGCAAGTTTTATGGTTCCTCACTTCACTCGCCGGTGCCCGTTCACCCGCCGCCCGGGCATCTACAATGTCCAATTCGCGCCCCGCAACATGATAGGATATTTCCTCGCCGCTTGTATCGGGCAAAATACCAGAAATGCGGAGGACTTTTCATGATGTCTCGAATAGGTTTGACGCTTTTGGGCATAATTATCACTGCCGGGTCCTTATCCTCTCAAGCGCCGGCCCAGTCTCCCAGCAAGGTAAAGGTTCTTATTCTGACCGGCGTCAACAACCACAAATGGAGAGAGACCACGCCGGTGCTGCGCGCCATTCTGGAACAGACCGGCCGGTTCGATGTTCGCGTGAACGAGGAAGTGCGCGGCAATACCTCCGAAACTTTTGACAACTACGACGTGCTGCTGCTCAATTATAACGACCTGAAGCAGACGGCGGGCCCCTGGTGGGATGAGAAGGCGCGAAACGCCATGCTGGAATTCGTGCGCAAAGGCAAAGGCCTGGTCAGCTATCACGCCGCCAACAACGCCTTCTGGGGCTGGGAGAAGTACGACAAAATGATCGGCGGGACGTGGCGCGAGCACGCCAGCCACGCTCCCTACCACACTTATACGGTCAGAATCGTCGATTCCCAAGACCCCATTACCCGCGACCTGCCGTCTACCTTCAGCGAAACCGACGAGCTCTATCACGGCCTCAGCATGCAGCCCGGAATTCACCTGCTGGCAACCGCCTATGACGATCCCCACAATTGCGGGGCGAACGGCGGCACTTGCGGCACGGGAAAAGATGAACCGTTAATCTGGACGGTGAAATACGGGGCCGGTAGAGTCTTCCAAACCGCCCTCGGCCATGATGTGAAGTCCATGGAAGGCATGGGATTCCGAATCACTCTTGTCCGCGGGACCGAATGGGCGGCCACCGGCCAGGTCACCATCCCCGCGCCGCCCATGATGAACTAGGTCTCGATTGCCGCGGCGCTGTGCGGCATGAACGCCTGATCTATCCACTATTAGGTTTGATGATGGCAGGCAGAAGAATTTTTATTTGACAATTTTCGGGGTTGCGTCATAGAATGCAACTTCGCCCTATGTATCACTTTCTCCCACTCGGTGCGGCAAATTGTAGCTGTCGGGCTATCGCGCCGATGTGTGGGGAAACTGACTAAATACCGGATCATTTTTTCGGAATAATCGGAACCCACCGTCGGACATCACGCCGCCGGTGGGTTTTTTTGTTGGCGCAATTGCGCAAGGTCTCCGGAGCCGCCCAATACGGTTGCACGGGACGTCGGGCCGGGAATTCAGCGTGGGAAGAAACCAGGACCATTGTCACCGGGAGGGTCGTCACCTTGACTTTGGATATTCGCTATGGTAAACCGCAGTGTCTTCGGAACTTTCGGCGAGTGGTTGCTCATGTGTTTTCTGGGGGGAGCAGCAACGCAACTCCGCTGGTGGACGGCTGGGTTATCCCGGCGTCCTCCCGGCCTGCCTCTCGGCTCTCATCAGGTCAACCTGAATTTCCAACTCAGCAACGCTGCCTACACCTGCAATTCTGCCTTGTCGGGACCGCGGGATCAAAAAATCCAAGGGGGAGAACCACAATGAATCACTTATTCGCGGAAGGCTTTCGCCGAACGATGCGGATTGGCTTCCTGTTATTTCTATTTGTTCTGACCGCCTCGAGCTTGTGGGCACAGGTCGACACGGGGTCCATCGGGGGGACAATTCACGATTCATCCGGGGCCGTGATCCCCAACGCCACTGTAACCTTAATCGACGAGGGGACAAAGTTTGCCCGCACCAAGGTGACCGGCACGGATGGGATCTACCAGTTCACACCCCTTAAAATCGGAATTTACACGGTGAGCGCCGAGGCGCCCGGTTTTCAAAAAGCGCAGACCGCCCATGTGCCTCTGGACATTCAACAGCGCGCCACTGTGGATTTCACCCTTCAGCCGGGCAAAGTGAATCAGCTCATTGAGGTGAAGGCCAACGCGGCGGCACTCCAAACGCAGAGCGCTGCCTTACAACAAGTGGTGGGAACCACCACCATTAATGAACTGCCGCTCAACGGGCGGAATGCCAGCTTCCTGGCGCAGTTAAGCGCGGGAGTGAACAACTCCCAAGCAGACACAAGACTGCTGGCGGCTAACGGCGGATTCGTCGCCAATGGCGTTCACGCGGACCAGAACAATTACATGCTGGACGGAATCGACAACAACAGCGCCGTGGGGGATCTGGTGAACGAAACTTATTACGTGATCATGCCCCCGCCCGATGCCTTGCAGGAATTCAGCGTGCAGACGAACGACTACAGCGCGGAGTTCGGGCATTCGGCCGGCGCCGTGCTCAATGCCGTCACCAAATCGGGAACGAATGCCTTCCATGGCGACGTTTGGGAGTTCCTGCGCAACGACAAGCTGGACGCCACGGACTTCTTCATCGACGCGGCAAACGAGCCCAAGGAGGAATACCGGCTAAACCAATTCGGCGGCACATTTGGCGGGCCGCTGGGCAAACCCAGCTCCCACAAGCGAACCTTCTTTTTCGGGGATTATCAAGGCACGCGCATCCGCCAGGGGAATCCCTACACGGAAACGATTCCCACTGCTGCCGAGCGCTCCAGCGGGTTCACGGACTTCCAGGATCTCATTAGCGGGCAGACCGGAACACCAAGAACCGACGATCTGGGCCGCAGCTTCCCCGTGGGGACAATCTTTGACCCTGCCACAACCCGCAATGTAACCGCGGGGCAAGTCGATACGCCCACCGGCATCACCGCCACCGCCAGCGGCCAGGTGCGCGATCCCTTCTATGCCGGCTCGCTGATGAATATGACCAACTTCACCACCGCCGCCGCAATCGCCAATATGAACATGATTCCCCCCGGGCGCCTGGATCAGAACGCCATCAACTTGCTGAATCTTTTCCCCAACCCGACGGTTTCCACAGTTGCCAACAACTTCACGGATGCTCCGGTCATCAGCACGGAGGCAAACACCTTCGACGTTCGAGGCGACCACAATTTCAGCGAAAAAGACACGATGTTCGGCCGCTACGGCCTGGCCAAAACCAATCTTGTTTATCCCGGGCCGTTTCCGGGAGTTGCCGACGGCGCCGCCAGCCGGCCGGGAAGCGGGCCTACCAAGGCGCAGGTGTACGCGCTGAGCGAAACGCACACCTTTTCGCCTTCGCTCATCAATGAGGCGCGAATCGGCTACAGCCGCCTGCACGACATCCGCCTTCAGTACGATGGAAACGACATCAATAACATTCCCGGTCAATACGGAATCCAGGGAATTCCGCAGGTTGCGCAAAACGGCGGGCTGCCCGGCTTGTATGTTGGCGCCTACGCGATGCTGGGCTCTGCGGCCACCAATCCCAGCAACAAGTGGAGCAACACGCTCCAGGCCACGGAAAACCTCACCAAGCTGAAGGGGAAACACACGATTCGTACCGGTTTTGAGTTCCAGGATATTCGTTTTCCCATGCTCACCCCGCCCACTTCTCGAGGCAGCTTCACATTCAACGGTGAATTCACTTCCGTCGTCAACAAGACCGACAGTAGCACGGGCGTGGCGCAATTCCTGCTGACCCCGCAAGCTTCCACTTATGGGGTTGCCGCGTATAACGACCTGGGCGGCGCCAACAGCATAGCGGCAAGCAATTTCCGCACCATGGCGGAGATGCGCCGCCTCTATATCGCCGGCTACGTTCAGGACAATTGGAAGGTAACGCCGAAATTTACCGTAAGCGCCGGAGTTCGGTATGACTCGGAGGGGCGCCCCCATGAGTACTTTGGGGCTGAGGCCAGCCTGTGGGATCCCGGCCCGGGAGCAGGTAAATATGTCCTGCCTACTTACCGTGACAGCATCGTGCCTGCTGGATTTACTAACTTGCTGGCCATGGATAAAATAACCTATGCGCCCACGGACGGACCAGTCTGGGAGTTCATGTCCTACGGCGATATCGGTCCGCGCCTCGGTTTGGCCTATCGCCCGACGTCCAAACTGGTGTTGCGCGCCGGGTACGCTATTTTCTACGGCGGCCTGGAGAACGAGGGCCTCAGCGCGCGAAGCACCAACGCCTTCCCCTTCGTGGTTTCGACGTCGTACTCTGCGGCCAACGCCGTCACGCCCATCAGCGCGAACTCACCCGGCGTAGGAACCCTGGAAGAGGGGTTGACCGCTGTCCCGCTGAGCTCCACCAGCGTATCGAGCTTCGAGCGGGCAATACCCTTTATCGGCTCGGACCCGAACTGGAAGGATCCTTCCGTGCAGAACTGGAACGCCACTGTCCAACGCCTGCTTTCGCC